>JAJAYT010000527.1 GCA_026786085.1 Microcoleus sp. CAN_BIN18
ATTTACAGGCTTTTATGTGTGAAAAAATCAGCTATATTCACTGGTTTAAGGAAATCGTATTTAATTGCTAAAATCAGCAGTTGATAGGATTCGTGTATCTATTTTTAGAATCCTCTTAATAAGCATTCAACACTTCTGAGTACGACCATTTTGACTGTATTTTCTAGAAGTGGCGGATGTTTGAGCAAATTCCTGTAACTTGCTTTCACTCTGTCCAGTCGCTGCTTTTCAGCATCAGTGATTTCTGGCAAATCATCTTGCCACTCCCGAAAAAACTGGTCATCCTCAATCCACTCAATTTTGAATTGGGTTTCCAAATCATTTAGTGCAACATTTCTAGCTTGAATTGTTTGTGCCATGAATTTAACTTTTTTAAGCAATTGTTTTGATAATTTATGATAGCAAAACTTAATATAGCCGAGTCTCAGAAAGATCAGGTACGCTTCCGGCATAGGGCATAGGGCATGGGGCATAGGGCATACCTCACCACGCTTGAGAACCGCTATAAGGCGCGAAGAGAAGAGAAGAGGAGACGGCAGTGCTCGTCGTTGGTGGCCGAGAAACCGGGTTTTTTGCCAAGTTTTTCGATGAAAGCGCAAGATTGTCGGAAAAACCCGGTTTCTGATTTGTGGTGGCGTGGCCTGGAAAATGTAACGAGTTGTAACGTATAATTAAGGCGAAGCGAATAGAGGGCAGTAGTATTAAATGCGAGTTGCGATCGCCGGAGCCGGCCTAGCAGGATTATCCTGTGCAAAATATCTCACCGATGCGGGCCACACCCCCATCCTCCTAGAAAGTCGGGACGTACTCGGCGGCAAAGTAGCCGCTTGGAAAGATGCAGACGGCGACTGGTACGAAACCGGCCTGCACATCTTTTTCGGTGCATACCCAAATATGCTCCAATTATTCAAAGAACTTGACATCGAAGACAGGCTGCAATGGAAACAGCACTCAATGATTTTCAATCAGCCGGAAACACCCGGAACCTATTCCCGCTTTGACTTTCCCGATATTCCGGCTCCGTTCAACGGCCTTGTGGCTATCCTGAGAAACAACGATATGCTCACCTGGGGCGAAAAAATCAGTTTCGGCATCGGTTTGATTCCGGCGATACTTCAGGGCCAAAAATATGTCGAAGAAATGGACAAATACTCCTTTTCCGACTGGCTGAAAAAGCAAAACGTCCCCCCCAGAGTCGAAAAAGAAGTATTCATCGCCATGTCTAAGGCGCTTAATTTTATTGACCCCGACGAAATATCTGCAACCATTCTGCTGACAGCCCTCAACCGTTTCTTGCAAGAGAAAAAAGGCTCGAAAATGGCCTTTTTAGACGGCCCCCCTACGGAGAGGTTGTGCCAGCCGATGGTAGACTACATAACTGAACGCGGTGGTGAAGTCCGGCTGAATGCACCCATTGGTGAGTTTTTGCTGAACGATGACAACACGGTGCGCGGGTTCCAGATTCGGGGCGTAAAAGGAGCTCCGTCAGAAGTTCTGACGGCTGATATTTATGTCTCGGCGATGCCGGTTGACCCGCTGAAGTTGATGATGCCGAAACCTTGGGGCGAAATGGATTATTTCAAAAAGCTCGAAGGTTTGGAGGGTGTACCGGTGATTAATGTACACTTGTGGTTCGATCGCAAGCTGACAGATATCGACCATTTGCTGTTCTCGCGATCGCCCTTACTGAGCGTCTACGCCGACATGAGCAACACCTGCCGCGAATATGCCAACCCAGACAAATCCATGCTGGAACTGGTTTTAGCACCGGCCAAAGACTGGATTGGCAAATCTGACGAAGATATCGTCGCCGCCACAATGGTCGAGTTAGAAAAGCTCTTTCCCGACCAAATCCCAGAACCCGCCAAAGTGCTGAAATATCACGTAGTCAAAACCCCACGTTCCGTCTACAAAGCCACTCCCGGCCGTCAAGAGTGTCGTCCCACCCAAACAACTCCGATTAGTAATTTCTATCTAACGGGGGATTATACGATGCAGCGTTATCTTGCGAGTATGGAAGGTGCCGTGCTTTCTGGTAAGCTGACAGCGCAGGCTATTTCAACAGCCAATAAAAAATGAAAAATTAAGAATTTTTCATAAAGACGTAAAAAATCTCCCGTTGTCTAAACGGGGGAATGTCAGTTCTAATCTTTAAATTTCTTATTCTCGGATGCTGCAACTGTCAAAACTCCAGTGCATGAGAACTCTGGCCTCTTTGGATGAATCCTACGAACTGTGCCGCCAAGTCACAGCGAGTTATGCCAAAAATTTTTATTTAGGCACTCAACTCATGCCCGAAGCCAAGCGTCGGGCCATCTGGGCGATTTACGTCTGGTGCCGCCGCACCGACGAACTCGTAGACGGGCCTGGTTCTGAGGCTACGACCCCTGAAACCCTAAATTTGTGGGGAAAACGCCTAGAATCGCTGTTTGCGGGGCATCCCCACGACGATTACGATGTCGCTTTGGTGGATACGCTGTCTCGTTTCCCGATCGACATTGGGCCGTTTCGAGAAATGATTGCGGGCCAACAAATGGACTTGTACCGCAGTCGCTACGAAACTTTTGAAGAGCTCAATCTTTACTGTTATCGAGTAGCGGGCACCGTCGGGATGATGTCGATGTCTGTGATGGGTGTGGACGAATCGAACTCCGCTGCTAACTGGAATTGGCACTGGGCAAATAGAATTCCCCAGGAAGAAGCCATTGCCCTCGGTATTGCCAAGCAGTTGGCTAATATTCTGCGCGATGTCGGAGAAGATGCGCGTCGGGGCCGCATTTACATTCCCTTAGAAGATTTAGCGCTGTTTAACTACACTGAAGAAGATTTATTCAACGGTGTGATTGACGAACGCTGGCGGGAATTGATGAAGTTTCAAATTCAGCGAGCTCGCAAGCTTTACACTAGCGCCGAACCGGGAATTAAAGTGCTGAGTCCCGATATTCGCTGGACAGTGTGGGCTGCTACGATGTTGTACAGTAAGATATTAAATGCGATCGAGCGGAATAACTATGATGTTTTTCAGAAGCGGGCCTATGTTCGCAATTCTCAGAAACTGCTGTGTCTCCCCGCCGCTTGGATGAAGTCAAAAGTGCTTTAGCCACGGTCAATTTTGCTTATATCTCAGTCCGCGCAGGCGGACTTTGTTTGTATAGCCCCGGAATTCTATTCGGCGGGCTGGTTTTTGCTTTCCAGCAATTGCTTTTCCTGCTGAAGTTTTGCCTCTAAATTTTGAATTTGTTCTCGGCGGGCTTCAACTTCAATCAAGCGACGAGATAACTCTTGACTCTGCAAAGTGAGAGATTGCCGCCACTCTTCTGCTTTGTCGGCTTCTTGCTGCAAAAAATCGGGAGTAAAGCCAGTTGTCAAATACTTCTGAACTAATTCTAGCACCCAGTTTGTCGCTGTTTGAATATGCAAAACCTGGCTATTTTCGCCAATATCTGTTAATACTAGCATCCCTTCATTTAAAACATTTTGAGTAAAATCTGGCGGTAGCGTCAAGACAGTTTCTTGAAAAAGCATAGCCCAAGTCTCATCAGAATTTTGGCAAGCCAACAATTGCAGACTTATCTCACCTAAAATTTCCTTCTTTTGTACTTGGGCTAAATATAGCATCAGGATGATTGGTAATTGGTAATAACCTCAGAAACCGGGTTTCTTTCGAGATTTATCGTACTAAACACAAAATTTCGTAGAAACCCGGTTTCTCACCCCACCCGCGAATGAGTGGGCTTAACCTCAGAAACCGGGTTTCTTTCGAGATTTATCGTGACTAAACAAAAAATCTCGTAGAAACCCGGTTTCTCACCCCACCCGTGACAACTGCCAACTGCCAACTGCCAACTGCCAACTGACTAATGACTAATGACTCATTAAAACAACTTTAGCCGATCGCGCAAAATCTCCGCCTGTTTCTCGGCCTCAGCCAAAGCATCCCTCGCGCCCTGAACCACATCAGGAGTAGCCTTATCCACAAACTTCTGATTAGTCAAACGCGCCGCAGTATGCTTAATTTCAGCTTCCACCTTGCCCAGCTTCTTCTCCAACTTAGCACGCAAAGCCGCCAAATCGACCACCCCAGCCAGAGGAATCAAGACTTGCACAGTACCGACAACCCCAGCAATTGTCTGTCCCAAATCTGCATCCAAACTAGCAGTCACCGTCAGATTTTCGACTCTCGCCAAATCTTTAATATAAACGCCTCCATCCGAGATAATTTGGCGTTCCTTCTCGCTTTCGCTTTGCAAAATCGCCGTCACCTTCAGACTCGGTTTGATATCAGAATCTGCCCGCAAATTGCGAATAGTGCGAATTGTCCCGAACAGCAACTCAAACTGCTGTTCTAATTCTGGATCGATCAGCGATGTATCCGCTTCAGGATAAGCTTGCAAAGCCAAACATTGATCATCACCCGTTTGAGTGAGAGTGTGCCAAATCTCCTCAGTAATGTGCGGCATAAAAGGATGCAGCAGTTTCAGAATCCCTTCCAACACAAAAGCAAAAGTTTGCTGCGCGACTTTCTTAGAATTTGGTTCAGCATCCTGTTGTAAGCGAGACTTGACTAACTCAATGTACCAGTCGCAAAAATCGCCCCAAATAAACTCGTAAAGTCCCTTCGCCGCTTCTCCCAAACCGTAATTTTCCAAAGAATTGCGACTTTGTTGTACAACTTGATAGTAGCGTGAAAGAATCCAGCGATCGCTAAGGTTCGTAGTAAGGTTCGTAGTAAGGACTTCAGTCCTCTCCCCCTGCGGACTAAAGTCCTCACTACGAACCTGGTTTGTAGTAAGGACTTCAGTCCTCTCCCCTTCAGGACTAAAGTCCTCACTACGAACCTGAGTTAGAGGTTTACCCAACTGCTGCGGCGTCTGTCCCTCCAGATTCATCATCACAAACCGGGCCGCATTCCACAACTTATTCGTGAAATTACGCGAGGCCTCGACGGATTTAGATTCATCAGTTTTGCGATCGTACTCCATGCGAATATTCTGCCCGGCCCCAATCACTTCCTTAACCAAAGTGTAGCGCAAAGCATCAGTCCCGTACTTAGCAATCAACAGCAGCGGGTCAATACCATTGTTTTTACTCTTAGACATTTTGTGACCGTTTTCATCCAACACCAAACCGTGAATGTAAACAGTCTCAAAAGGCATCTTTTCAGTAAAATGTCCGGCCATCATCGTCATTCTAGCAACCCAGAAAAAGATGATATCAAAACCCGTCACCAAAGTAGTTGTCGGGTAGTAAAAATCAAAATCCTTAGTTTCCTCCGGCCATCCCAGAGTTGAAAAAGGCCACAACCCAGACGAGAACCAAGTATCCAATACATCTGGATCTCTTGCTAATTCGACATCATTACCAAACTTTGCCTCGGCTTTTTCCCTAGCATCAGCTTCAGTTTTAGCCACCACAAACGGCGTTGTGTCAGTAATTTCGCCGTGAGTTTCGCTAACAGCATACCAAGCCGGAATCTGGTGTCCCCACCACAATTGCCGGGAGATACACCAATCTTTTAGCTTCACCAACCAATCGCGATAAACCTTTGTCCATCTGTCAGGAACAAATACAGGCGAATTACTTTTATCTAAGGCTTCTAACGCGCGTTGAGAAAGCGGCTCGATTTTCACAAACCATTGGGTTGATATCAACGGTTCGACGGGAACTTTGCCGCGTTCGCTGTAGGGAACTGTGTGCTTGTAATCTTCTATTTTAACCAAAAATCCGTCAGTTTCTAACCGTTTTACCACATTTTTGCGGGCAACAAATCTGTCTTGTCCGTTGAACTCTCCGGCATTTTCATTTAAAGTGCCGTCCTTGTTCATAATGTTGATAAACGGCAAATTGTGACGCTTACCCATCTCGAAGTCATTCGGATCGTGGGCGGGTGTCACTTTGACGCAGCCAGTTCCGAAAGTTGGATCGACAAACTCATCGGCAATGATTGGAATTTCGCGATTGAGAATGGGCAAAGTGACAGTTTTACCGATAAGATGCTTATAGCGATCGTCCTTTGGATTCACGGCCACCCCAGTATCGCCCAGCATCGTCTCCGGCCGAGTAGTCGCCACCTCCAAATAACCGGAACCGTCGGTCAAAGGATAGCGGAAATGCCACAAATGCCCCTCAACTTCCTGCTGGTCAACCTCCAAATCAGACACAGCAGACTGACTCGCCGGACACCAATTCACCAAGTAATTGCCGCGATAAATCAGCCCTTCATCGTAGAGGCGGACAAAGGCTTCTAAAACCGCAGCGGATAGGCCTTCATCCATCGTAAAGCGTTCCCGCGACCAATCGACAGACACGCCCAGACTACGCAGTTGATTAGTAATAGTATTGCCAGACTCAGCTTTCCATTCCCAAGCCCGTTCTAAGAATTTTTCTCGTCCTAAATCGTGGCGAGTTTTGCCTTCTGCTTTGAGTTGTTTTTCGAGAATAGTTTGAACTGCGATACTAGCATGATCCGTTCCCGGCAACCACAGGGTATTGCGTCCAATCATGCGGTGATAGCGGACGAGGACATCAATGAGGGTTTCTTCAAAGGCGTGTCCCATGTGGAGGCTGCCGGTCACGTTGGGCGGCGGGATGACGACGCAGTAGGGTTCGCCGCCTGTTTCTGGGTCTGCTTTGAAGGTTTGGTTGTCTTCCCAGTATTTTTGCCACTTGGTTTCGGTGGCTTTGGGGTCGTATTGGGGCGGTAGGTTTGCGGTCATGGTGGCTTGAGAGTTTGATCTTATTTATGATTGTGCCACAGCGGGGGGGGGAAGAGAAGAGTTTTGAACCGCAGAGGGCGCAGAGGGCGCAGAGGGAAGAGTGTTGCGAGGGTTTTGGGTGATTATTTTGATATTGGTTTGAGAAGAGGATAGAAGAGTGTTGGAAGAGAATCTGAATGAGTTGACTTATGCTGTGATTGGGGCGGCGATGGAGGTTCACAAGGAGTTGGGGCCGGGGTTTTTGGAAGCGGTATATGAGAATTCGTTGCGTGAAGAACTTGCTCTCCGGGGAATTCCTTTTGACCCTCAACCTACAGTGAATGTCCATTACAAGGGTGTTGTGGTTGGGGAAGGCAGATACGATATGCTGGTTGCCAACACTCTCGTTGTTGAATTAAAGTCAGTCCAAACCATACTTCCTATCCATGAAGCTCAAGTTATATCATATCTGAAAATGACTGGTCATCCTCTAGCCCTTCTCATCAACTTTAATGTCCGCTTTTTAAAAGAAGGAATCCGCCGCCTCATCCTCTCCTAACAAACCCTCTCATCCCTCCCCTCTCTGCGTCCTCTGCGCTCTCTGCGGTAAAATCCTCTTAATATCTTACTCCACTATAATCCACCCCATAAAAAGTCTCCAAAGTTTGTTTCGTTTTACTCGAAGTGTATTAAATAGAGGGAAGAGAAGAGTTTTGAACCGCAGAGGGCGCAGAGGGCGCAGAGGGAAGAGAGTTGGAAGAGAATCTTAATGAATTAACTTATTCCGCCGCCTCATCCTCTCCTAACAAACTTTCTCATCTCTGCGCTCTCTGCGCTCTCTACGGTTAAATCCTCTTAATATCTATTTCACCTCTTTATAATCCACTCCATAACTCGTATCTCTCCCCGACAAATACGTCGTTTTCCCCGTTAAAGTCTCCAAAGTTTCTCTGGTTTTACTCGAAGTAATCGTATTCAGCGGCACTCCTAACTTGCTAGCCAAACCCGCGGCTACGCCCACACCTTGTCCTTGATAAATATTCACTGTCGCAATTCGCCCGACTGATACCGCCATACCGACATATCCGGACGATCGCCCGACAATAGCTAAATTACTCACTTTACTCGCCAAAGCGCTCTCTATCCCGAAATTATACACCGGCAGCGGCGGAATTCTCGAACCCAAATCCTTGACTCCGCCCCGCAAGTCGAAATCATAGGAAAAACTGCCGATCGACTTGGAGGGTAATGTTCCCCCTTGGATAATTTCCTTCCCCGTCAGCGGCGCTACCACATCGCGCACATTCAAAGTTTGTCTGATATAAATCTCATTCGGGATAAATAGTCTCACATCTTTACCCGACTTTTTTTGCAGCCATTCTTGCAGGTGTGACATTTCTTTAACCATTTCAGGAGTCGGTTTTCTGCCGTTAGCTTCCATCTTCATCAACTCGTCAACTTTGTATTTAAACAGAAACCCGTTCCACGACATCGAATTATTTTTATAAACGCAAATATTTGCCTTATCAAAAAAGAATCCTTTTTCTTGAGTGAAGGGGAGATTTCTATCTACGTGATAGGCTGCCCCGATCGCTACACTTCTGATATTATATCCGTCTGTATAGGCCTGATAAATCGGACTTTCAAAGTTCCTCATCCAGAATTCTGTACTGGCAGGATCTTTGTATTTGCTAATGCTGGTTTTAATCTTTTCTACTAAAGGAGTGTCGTAGAGAATCTTATCTTCTATTTTGCGTAAATCGGCGATCGTTAGCCCGGTAATTGTCGGAACTACAGATATAGCTAAGGATTCATTTTTTGATTTGATGTTTTGCGATTCATATCCTGTATAATAAGATAATCCGGCTTTTCTTGCCAGTTCTGCGTCTTGAGTTACATCAATAAAAGAATTAGCTTGAATTTTGATATTGCTCTCTTTGACTTCGGCATATTCTATTTTTTGATTTACTACGTGAGGAGTCAGAGTTGAGTTGGAAATAACTTTAACTCCGGCTTCGGAAAGCATCTCTCTAAGAGCTTTGTCAGCGGTTTTTGGTTCTAAGCAAGATTCAGGAACATTCGCTTTATCTAAGAATTCCCGGAAACATTGGGCGTAGGGTTGGCGGTACCAGTCGGGGATTTTATCTAAATCAACGTAACCTAAACCGCCGCGGGTGAGTACGCCGCCCAAAAGAGCAGTTGCGTAGTTCGATCGCACGATCGCAACTTTGCCCTTTTCACCTAAAGTTTTCTTAGCCCATATTGCGGCACATATTCCCGGTACTTCATCGCCATACACTACTACATCGAACTTTTGTTCCGGTGATTTGTGGGGTGTGGTGGCGGGCGGGCTGCTGGCTTTTTGTCGGAGAGTTTCGGTGTCTGATGTGGCGCTGGCTGGGTTTCTGTGTGTGATGTCATTGGCAGCTTGTTGGAACTGCGGAGAGTCAACTAAAATTTTTACGGCTACGAAGAAGATTGCGATCGAAGCTAATTTCTTGAAAGTAAAGGGCATTTAGTTGACTCGTTGATAATTTTGGCAGACCTGAAAGCGCTGTTCAGGGTTTACGCAGTTGAATATAGCACTTTTGGGTAAGTTTGGCACAAGTTTAGGATGTTTTGCGGGAGTGGGGGGTTTGATAAGGCAAGTGGCGGCGGTGGAGGCGATCGCAATTTTGACTCTCTGACTCCCTAATTTACTGGTAATGTGATATGTAGTGGGCATAAAAGGGCGATCGTGAGTTTGAGTACCTATTTCCCAAGTTGCCTTTAAAATTAGACTCAGGACTATGAGACATAATAGGCGATACCCATTCCGATTAACCAGTAAATAGTTTATTCAGCTTGGTTTTCATGATATTGAATATGAGTCAAAAAAAAGTTGTTGTCTGGTGTGATATAAAAGATGATGTGGAATCTCTTATTTGCGAATTTCTTGACATTTATGAATTGCTTTATCTATTTATACCTGACTATGAATGGGGATTAATTGACGAAGATACTGAATTTGAATTGCTGGCAAAATATCAAATATTAGCATGGTTCGAGAATGCATGGACAATATTGGTAAACTCAGAACTCATCAATTATCGCACTGAAGGTGAATACTTTCAGAACTCATTCTATTGTATAGCTATTTTTTATTTATATGCTGAATATAGCGGATTAGGAATGATTGATGATAAAATTTTATTACAGATCGCTGATTTTTGGGAAATACATAGTTATAACTTCAAACAAATAATAGATGAATACTATGGAAATACAACTGCGAAAGATGAAGATCGTGATTATGATTTTAACACGGAAATTATCCTGTTAATCAACAATATGCGTCGAGATGTCGTCATTGTCCTAGAAAAATATTTTGGCAGTCAATTAAAGTTATCTGAATCTATCCGAAGAAGTATGATACCAGACTTGGATTTATGTGAGTATGGCGACAAGTTTGACCGGGGTGAGACTGAAGCAATAAATGAGAAAATAAAAATAGATAGGATTGCTGAAAAATGGGAAGAAATAGAGGGTGATGAAGTTAGACAAGCTGCTATCAAACTAGCTAATTACTTTCAAGGTGAAATTATAGACATGGAAGAAGAGGTAAAACCTATGATTAATCAGATCGACCATGATTTTCAAACAGATAGATTTAAAAACATGAAATATGACACCATATCTCCTAAATACCTATTTTCAATGGATGCTTTTAAAATTCTCACAGAATGGGAGGATAACTTAGGTTGTCAATCGCTTGGATATATTATTGCTTATTACGACAAAATAGTTGAATATGTAGAAGAACCATTCAATAGGCTTTGCTATTTAGTATCTGCTAAACTACCATCACAGCTTTCTGCCCAACCAGGAGATGCAAAATGGAATGAAGCTGAATTGGAGAAAACTTTTAGCCAGTTTAGCCTTTTTTATATTCGCATTAATCCTAATTATATAACTTTTGGATACTCAAAAAAAATCTATCGTTCAATTTTTCTTAAAATTTTTCAAAGTAACCCCGATTCACTCAAAAAAATTCTCAATAAAAACCCAGGGGAAAACTATGATATTATGCTTAATATATCAGACAATTAATGCTTCATCACAAAAAATGAATTAATTCACCTATCTACCAGTGAGCTAAGTCATCAAATAGCACAATTTTTTCTAAATCATGTAGATCTGATTTTGCTAGCAACTTTAGATGATCAAAGAACAGCCATCAATGACTACTTGCATCCCTTAGTAAATGAATCCAAGCTAAATCCCACATATTTGCTGAGCCAATGTGTCGAAGAAACTGGCTTCACCGAAACGCAACTAGCCCAATGGATACGCACCATTAACCGCAAAGGCCAAGCCATCATCCAAGGCCCACCCGGAACCGGAAAAACCTTCCTTGCCCAAAAATTAGCAAAACACTTAATCGGCGATGGTGACGGTTTCTCAGGCATTATCCAATTTCATTCAGCTTATACTTATGAAGACTTTATTCAAGGCCTTCGCCCCCAAAGTCAAGATGGGCAATTAACTTATCCAGTAGTTCCCGGTAGATTCCTCGGATTTTGCAGAAAAGCCGTAACCTGTAAAGACACTTCTGTTCTCATAATTGATGAAATTAATCGCGCAAATTTATCTCAAGTTTTTGGTGAGTTAATGTATCTCCTAGATGACCGAGAAGACACAAAACGCTTTATTACACTAGCCAGCAGTCAAAACTTTAGAATACCAACAAATGTCCGCATTATCGGCACAATGAACACCGCAGACCGTTCTATTGCTCTAGTCGATCAAGCCCTCCGCCGCCGCTTCGCCTTCATCTCCCTTTTTCCTAACTATGAACTGCTACAAAACTACCATGATAGAGAGCAAACAGGTTTTCCAGTTAATAAATTAATTGGTATTCTCAAAAATATCAATCTGGCAATTAACAACAAACATTATGAATTAGGCATATCCTTCTTTTTGACAAAAACTTTATCTGAAGACATCCAAGATATTTGGCAAATGGAAATTGAGCCATACCTCGAAGAATACTTCTTTGATGATCAGGCAAAAATGGATGAGTTTCTCTGGGATAAAATCAAAGACAAATTGAGCAATTGAGAATCTAACGCTACCATTACCAAAAACACGGCGTTACAGCATCTATGAAACAAGATGATTGAGTTAAGAGAGTCCTAGAGGGAAAACTGTGTGAAAAATAGATACTGCGATTGCTTCGTTCCTCGCAATGACAACCACTAACTGAACCGTATTTCTATGAAACGAGAATCAACCCAAATTATCGAACTCACAGAATATCAATCAAAATTATTTGATAGAGATACAATCCCCGAATCAGTAGGAGAGAAAATATACCAGAATTATGATAAGGAAATAGATATAGAATTTCCCAACCCTAAAACTAAATATAAATGGCAATTAAAATCTCAAGGCATAGTTGGCAATATTCCAATCACTCCACAATTTCACATTATCATCAGCCCAAAAGTTCCGATCGCAAATTTATTCGGAATGCTTGAGTATTCCTACGAATTTAAGATAAATTTTCCTAAAGGACAGATTGAGTGCGAATCTTTAGAACAAGTCTATGAACGATTAGCTAACATCCTTGCTCATAAAATTCTCGAACGCTGTCGCAAAGGATTATATCGCGATTACTTACCCAAAATAGAAAAACTTGCCTATATTCGCGGTCGCATTGATATCCGACAAGCTGTGCAAAAACCTTGGGAAGTCAAACTAAAATGTCACTATAACGAACAAACAGGCGATATCGAAGATAATCAAATTCTGGCTTGGACACTCTTTATAATTGGCCGCAGCGGTTTGTGCGGCGAATCTGTCTCATCGACGGTGCGAAAAGCTTTTCACGCACTCCAAGGATTTGTTACTCTAACATCTTTTAAACCAGAAGCTTGTATTGATAGAAATTATCACCGTTTGAATCAAGATTATCAAATATTACACGCCCTCTGCCGCTTCTTTCTGGAAAATACTGGGCCAAGTCACGAAAAGGGCGATCGCCAAATGCTTCCTTTTCTGATAAACATGGCTAGTTTATATGAACAATTTGTCGCTGAATGGCTCAAGGCAAATACACCAAAAGGCTTTTTAGTCAAGAAACAACACCGAGTCACACATGACCAAAACTATTTCGATCGCATTGACTTACTCCTGTGCGATATTGAAACAGGAAAAGTTCAATACGTCCTCGATACCAAATACAAAGCTCCCGATAAAGTAGCCAATAATGACATTCATCAAATAGTTGCTTACGCAAAGGCGTTAAAGTGCCAAAATGCAATTCTCATCTACCCGCAAGACCTCAAACAGCCACTAGACATAAAATATGACGATATTCGAGTTCGCAGTTTAACTTTTTCCCTAAATAGCGACCTAAATCAAGCCGGAAAAACCTTCTTAACCTCTCTACCTCCAAACACCCTCTCCTATTGGTGACAACTTAAGACAACGTACAAATTGTCAAGGCATACAAGAAAATGTAAATAGCTGAAACCTTTACAGACCAAACAGTTTAGCTTTATTTAATCTGTAAGGGAGCATCTCAGGGCGATCGCAGCTAATTTCTTGAAAGTAGGGCGCATTTAGTTGACTCGTTGATAAATTTGGCATACCTGAAAGTGCTATTCAGGGTTTACGGGGTTGAATATAGCACGTTTAGCTAATTTCGGCACAAGTTTAAGTTTTCCGGGGACTGTGCTAAACAAATCTTCTCAACCAAAGCCCGATCGTGCTGTCCTGGGCGACCAAAATGCTACAATTACATCGATCGCAAGTTGAAACATCACAAATATGACTTTTGAGGCGGTTTTAAATCTAGTCAAAACAATTGTGGTATAATAGCTAACAAAAAGCGACTTTAATCCTATGAACATTCGCCAAAAACTTCTAACAATAATCGAGCAACTTCCCGATGAGAAGTTGGCAATACTTCTCAACCTAGCGCTTTTCTTGAAAAATGGAAAAGAATCTGTTCAACTGATGCTTGTATCTCAAGCTTATCAAGATTTGCTGAGTGCGGAAAATGACATTTATGACGAACTATTTGCCTACTGAGCCATCACACATCCGCGTTAATTCGCGTTCATCTGCGGTTAAAACTTATGGCTAAAAAACCTATTAGGTTAGATATAAATATGGAAGATAAATTTGATTTGCACAACTGTGACAATGATGATGCTTTGTCTTTTGGCAACGCCATGCTGAAAGTTGAAAAATTCAAGGAAACAGTAAATAAAGTTTTGCCTGAGTACGGGTTAGGAGAGACACTCACTAAGTCGTTAAGGGAACAGAATCTAAATATTGAGGTAGGTCATAAGGGTAGTTTTCATGGTGGTAGTTTGCATAACATAAGATATTTATATGATAAATGGTTTGGTCAAGGTATAGATTGTGAAATTCTCAGAGTCGGTGCTCAGGGATGGAAGAAAGGAAAGATAAAGCTAAAACTCAATGTCACTATAGAGTTTTGCCCCGACGAACCAGAAATCGAAGAAATACCAGAAAACAACGAGTCAGAAACTAGCCAACCAGAATCTCCCCTCGATGATTTGCGCCGCCAACTTCTCAATCAAGAAAACTCACCCAGCTAATCCATCAAACATCTACGGTTAAAATACATCATGACTAAAACCCCCAGAATTCGCATCCCCCCAGAAGTCCGAAAATACGTATTCACTCGCAATAAATACCAGTGCCAAAGCTGCGGCCAAACCAAACTAGAAGCAGAACTGACGATCGATCATATCATCCCCCTAGCCCGCAGCGGCAGCAACGACATCAGTAACCTACAAACCCTCTGCCGCGCCTGCAACCAAAGGAAAACCGACAAATTAGACCCCAGATTTAAGCGACACTTTGACCTGTGATATTTAGTATAATAAGTTTCACCGTTTGAGATGGAAATTGCACTCTGCCATGCGATCGCACTTTTAACTCCTAGCTAGGATAACCGCCATGCTCACAAAAACAGTTGACATACAAGAAGCACAAACAAACTTAAAAGAGTTATTATCTCTAGCACTTAAAGGCATAGAGGTTGTTCTCACAGAAGGCGGCATTCCCCTTGTACGTTTAGCGCCCATTGCATCCCCAGCTAAGCCGCGCACAGCAGGATTGCACGCTGGAACAATCTGGACAAGTGAGGATTTTGATGAACCGTTATCTGATGAATTCTGGACTGGGAATCTATGAAATTACTCCTGGATACTCATAAGTAGGTGGACATATATATTCGGTGTCATTGCGAGGAACGAAGCAATCGCAAGGGTTTGAGATTGCTTCGTTCCTCTCTTCGGACATGATGTTATTTACTTATGTCCACCTACTTACTAAATTCGGCTTAAATACTCCCTCTATTCTTCAGTCCGCGGAGGCGGACATCGTTTGTGTAGTCGCGGTTTCAACCGCCGAGTCTTCTTCAGTCCTACCATCGATAATACCGATAAGGATCGTCCCCCATCTCAAAATCCGTCTTATAATCCGGGTGATAAAACTCCTGACTCGAACCATTAAATACAGCACCATCCGCCTTAAAACTCGCCCCCAAATTAGCTAAAATCTGAGCATTTGCCCGAGTTTGCCGCCAGCGAGTAAAACGCAGATAAGTCTTAGCATCAGCATTCAAACTGTCCGAGTCAAGTTGAGAGAAAATCGCCACGCCCTTGCCAACTTGTACCCGACTTAACAAACCGTCAGCACCGATTTCTCCCCCAGACTTAATCAACCAAGTATCATAAAAAGAGCGCGATCGCAAATCCGAACCGCTAAGCCCCTTCACCTCGTCCCAAGCCGGGACTGACAGCGAACCGCCGAAATCCTTCGATTGCTGCAAACCCACGCCCAAGCCTGCAACAGGCACTTGACGCGGCAAGAAAAATGCCTTACCCCCACCATTCAAATAACCCTGCAAATCAGCATCTTTTAGATTCGCTTCGGCCCCCACAATCGTCAAACCAACATTCTGAGAAAGCCCATTAGCCCGCTGATAAATTACTCCCAAACTGTCTAGCTTCTTCGCATCCTTGTCTCCGCCAATTAAAACCACTTGATCTGGCTTTCCAAGTACCGGAGAATTCATCCCGTAACTCACAAGTTGCTGGACTAATTGCGCCGCCCCACCATCCACAGTATAATGGTCTTCCAAATCCAACTCATTTAAAATCAGCCGCCCTTTTCCGTAATCCAATTCCATCAGCGGCGAGTAAGCTAAATCAAACTCAGATTCCAAAATTGGTCGCCAAGAAGTGCGATGCGGCTTCTCAATAGAAGCGCTGCTGACACCGCCGCGATTTCCCCAATGCCAGCCGTACCAAGGCATATTTGACGGACTCAATCTTGCCCCAGATTTAATCGTATCTGGATACGCTTCAAGCAGAGTGCTTTCCCCAATCCAATCGCGCAAATCTGCATCGTCCAAACCGCTAACTGCTGCATGGTTATTATCAACTGGATACGCGCGGCGGCTGACGTGTTCAGCAACCCGTAAACCCATATTTTTCAGCCATTCACGGCGTTGGGGAAACACAATTGCTTTGCCGCCATTACGCACAAAAGTTTCTAAATTTCCCGGCAAGTTTTGCCCGCTAGAAAACGCTTCTCGACCGATAATTAGTAGCGATGAAACTTGCGAACCGTTCCACGGCACAAGCTGATAACCTAACTGCTTTAACATGGCTGATGTTTTGCCAACTGGATCGAAGATTGTCACTGCATCCTTGACTTTGGATGAAGTGGAAAATACCCGGAAAGCGAAAGTATCGGAATGCGGGCGATCGCCTATTCGTGCAGTCAAGCGAATTTCACCGTCAGTCTTCCCAGAAATTGTATTTGGTAATTTCAGGTCAATGGGGAAAAACAGCGTGCCTGCTGTCTCAATACTTCCCTTCTTCTCCCCAGTTCCAACTTCTTGTCCACCCACCAATATTCGCCAATTAAACGCAAAATCTTGTTTCGCCCGCGTATCGTTAATTAATACTATTTGCTTTGCCAATTTTCCGCCTGCAAAAAAGCTGTGGTCTTTGGCAGTAAAAGCCTGATTAGCGCCAGCAATCCAAGCCAAAGTCGGGCCATTATTATTCATAATTGCCTCGCCTCCAGGATATATTTTGTAAGCTTCTGGCTGCAAATAATTCAAAAGATTATTCGAGACTTGCTTCAAATAAACGCCCCGGCGACCAGGTTGAAATCCTCCAAGATCCACCTTAGTTCTGCCAGCATCCGAAACATCCCAACCGTGTCCTTGCTGCCAAGGAATCATCCCTCCAGACATTCCAAAAGTCCGCCAAGTCCGCCAAGTGTTTGTACTGAATAACTGCTGCAATTTTTGGAAAGCAGGTGCAAAGTCTAAATCCTTGCTATTATGCCAGCTTTTATACTCCTGACCTTTGACAAATTGCTCGCGAATTTTACCTTTATAACCCGGAGTTTCTAACTCGTAAGCCTGTTTTCCTAGATAAATTGCTGCAAATTCAGTCATCAAAGGTTCGCTAACAATTACTTTATCAAAGCCTTGACGGTTGCGCATCATTGTGGCGTGCAAAGGCGTGCCAAATTCTACCACCATGTAGGGCATTTCACCTGTTTTACTCCACTCAGAAATCCATTCTTCTCTCTCTTGCAGCGGTATCACATTTAAATAAGAATTCAGCGAATAAACATCGCCGAAAGTGCCGCCTTGATGTACCATGACAGGTCTGGTTGGGTCTACCAATTTCATAGCAGCAAAAGCCTCGTTCCCCAAGGGGGTTTTGGCGCGCATCCGCTGGTCTTCTGTGGGGCCGAGAGTTCCTTCTATTTTTTTGCGGCCGATGCGGCGGGGATTTTGGTCGTCACCGCTGCCGAAATAATTGGGACTTGTCGCCCACATTAATACTGAGGGATGATTGCGGTAGCGGCGCATTTCTGCCGCCATTCGCCCTTTCCAGCGATCGATTATTTGGCGATTATTCCACTGTTCACTCCAGGCGATGGGAGTAATGTCTAAAGCTGGCGCCATAATTGGAAAACCTTTGAGGTCGGCGCGTTCGGAAAATAGTTCTCGGAAATGCCATCTGCCGCGTTCGTCGTGATTCCAAGGCCAGATTTCTGTTATGTTAAAACCGGCTTTGACATAGCCGTCAATTAGTTTGTCAGATACTTCGACTGTCCCGCCTTCCCAAGTATCGGAATGTAAGTTTGGTCGCAGTCGAAATTCGGTACCGTTTAAGAAAAACTTGCGCCCTTCAACCCAAAATTCGCGGAACCCGAAAGGTTGGTTGTATTGCGTGTCAATGCCACTTCCTTTTACTTCTAATTGCAGGGTGTAAAGGTTGGGTTTGCCAGTATCCCAAAGGCGGGGATTTTGCCAATTCCACTGGACTTGTATGCTTTGAGTTTGTTGAGCTTTAACGCTGGCTGTTCCGGTAAATTTTTGTTCAAGTTTGCCTTGTTCGTCGAGCATTTGCGCGATTAGTTGAACTTGACCGTTTTGAGTAACGTCTTTGAGTTCTACATCTAATTTAACTTGTTTGTTTCTGGTAGAAGTTTGGACGAATATGTCGCTAATTAGCGGGCCTTGGGGAACGCTGAAAATCCGTACTTCGCCGATGAGTCCGCGCGATTGCAAGTTGGATTTTGTTGTGTAGATTTCTGTGGGACTCATAATCACGGCTTTGTCTTTTTCGTCGGATACTGCCGCGACTAAAATAGATATGGTATTTTGACCTGATTTTACTACTTTGGTAATTTCAATTGTGCCGTATGGCCACTCGATTTGACCGCAGTTGATGCCGTTGACGAAGATGACTGCATCGGTACTGACTCTGGCTAAGTCGATAAAAGTTCGGCGGTTTTGAACGTCGCCGGGAATGTCTATATTCCTCTGATACCAAGCTTTTGATAGTTGTTTGCTGTTGAAGTTTTCCCAGTCTTTGCCGGTGCCGCGAGTGATGATTCCGGGGATGAATTCGCTTTTTTCTTCTTGCCAGTCTCCGGGTACTTGGATGGAGCCCCAACTGGGCGATGCGGGCGGGTTTTGGGGGTTGCCAATGGCGGGGACAAATTGCCAGGTGCCGTTGAGATAGATTTGGTCGCGTTTGTTGTCGATCGCCCCGACGGCCACTGAGGTAAGATTGGGAAAGCCGATCGATATCACTGAGTTACTGACCAACTTGGGATCTTGTAGCGCGTAACCGATGAATCCGAAGACGATGGCGGCTGCGAAAAATAATCCGATAATTTTTGCCAGCTTGTGATTCACCGTAAGTTCCTCCCAGAAATTAACTTATCCAGTTTGTCGCTTCATTTATCATAAGCTGCTGTGGGCATCAATTGCTTGATTTCGACGGCTGGAAAAAGGCGAGAGTGAGAGAGTGAGAGAGGGAGAGAGGGAGAGAGTGGGAGATGGCGAGAGTGGGAGAGTGGGAGCATTTTTCTGATTCCCTGTGACTGACAACTGTCAACTGTCAACTATCAACTGTCAACTGTCAACTGACTAATGACTTCGGAAAATCTGTCTCTGGGAAGATGGCACGCCGCAGATAAATGTGGTTTGGTATATAAAAAACATATAATTAGTTTTAACAATGTTGTTTCATCGGTACCAGAACTCGTGCGATCGCGCCATCGCTACAGGTCAACAAAAATGAGTCGGTTTCAGGTCTTGCCTTTACCCATTAAATCTTACAGCATTGCTACCTTTAGCGCCGCCACGGCATTACTGCTGACAATTCTGTTACTGTTTGCACTCAAGGCAAATCCTGTGATCTTACTTTTTGCCGCTGCCACGGTTAGCGCTTGGTATGCTGGCTTAAAGTCCGCAAAACAAGAACTAGAAATAGAACGCCAGATTATTTCAAAAGCCGTTGACACGACGGCTTGCTTAATTGTAGTTCTTGACAGCCAAGGACGGATTGTCAGGTTCAACCAAGCTTGCGAAAAAACCACAGGCTACTCGCTAGCAGAAGTTGTGGATAAATATGTTTGGGATTTATTTTTGATTCCCGAAGAAGTAGAACCAATTCAAACAGTTTTTGCTAAACTCAACGCGGAAAATTATTACAGCGAATATCAAAATTATTGGCGTACAAAAAACGGCGACAAGCGCTTCATTTCTTGGTCGAATACAGTGATGATCGATGGCGATGGTTTGGTACAATACGTGATAGCAACTGGCATCGATATTACCGATCGCAAATCAGCAGAAATAGCCCTAGCTTTATCCTACGCGAATCTAGAAAACCGCGTCAAACAGCGCACGGCCGAACTGACAGTAGCTTCTTTAGCGCTGCAAGCCCAAGAAGAACGATTTCGCTGTTTGAGTTCCTGTTCGCCGATGGGGATTTTTATGGCAGATTTTGAGGGGCGCTACACCTATGCAAACCCGCGCTGTCAGGCGATTTTGGGCTTGAGTTTGGCAGAAATTTTAGGAGAAGGTTGGGAGAATTGCATTCACCCGGAAGACCGATCGCGCGTATTGAGTCGATGGCTGGATTATACTCAAGAAGCTGGGGAATATGCGATCGAGTATCGCTTGCAAACAGCAGACGGGATTGTGCGCTGGATTAACGTTGGTTCCGCGCCAATGTTCTCCGACTCTGGCGAACTCGTCGGACACGTGGGCACGGTGCGAGATGTCACCGAAAGACAGCAAACACAAGCAGCTTTGTCTAGCAGCGAACAGCAACTGAGAACGCTGTTAGAAAATACGCCAGATGTGATTATCCGCACTGACAAAGAACTGCGTTATATTTATGTCAATCAAGCAGTTGCCAGAAGCCAAGGAAAACCAGTTTCATTCTTCCTTGGCAAAACCAGTCAAGACCTAGGAATGCCGACCGAACAGTGCCAAATGTGGGATGAAACCCTGCACAAAGTGTTAGAAACAGGTCGAGAAGAAATCATCGAATTTCAGTCGCCCTCAACCGACGGGCTGAGAACTTATCAATCTCGCATTGTTGCAGAATTTGACAAAGACGGCGTACCAGAATCAGCCTTAATTGTCGCCCGCGATATCACAGAACTCAAACTTGCAGAAACTCAAAGATTGCAGTTGACAATCGAGCAAGCAGCTAGGGAAAAAGCGGAAATTGAACAGCGGCGATCGGGATTTTTAGCAGAAGTTAGCAAAATGCTGGCTGCTGCATTTGATGGGGAAACAGTGCTGCAAAATGTCGCTGAATTAGCAGTTAATTCGATCGCAGACGGGTGCTACATTCATTTGACCGAAACTGACTCAAAAGTGCGCCTAGTGGCTGTGGCTCACGCAGAACCCTCTACGGTTGATACTATTAATAACTTCAGCATCCGAAGTTTGAGCGCCGACCATGCAGTTAATGGCTATCCGCTGGTAATTCGCAGTGGCAAATCCGAGCTAATTGCCGAAGTGGATGCAGAGATTTTAGCAGCAGGATCGCAAAATGCAGCAGAAATTGAAATATTGCGTGAAGCGAAGCTATCCCGTAGGGAATCGCTAAATCTCGGATCTCACGCTTGCGTACCCCTGAGGCGCGCGGGCGGGTAATGGGTGCGATAACTTGCTTTACCTCGAAGTTTGGCCGCCGCTACAGTGCAGCAGACATGGCAATGCTAGAAGATTTAGCATATCGCGTGGCGATCGCCCTAGACAATGCCAGACTTTATGCAGAAGCACAACAAGCACTATCTCAAACAGCGCGATCATTTGCTTTAATTGACTCGCTGTTAGAAGCATCTCCCCTAGGGATTTGTTTTCTCGATCGCGAAATGCGCTACCTCCATATCAATCACGTCTTAGCAGAACTCCAGGGTTTGTCCGCCGAACAGCATCTCGGTCAAGACTTCCGCGAATTGTTGCCAGAATCTGCAGCCAAATTTGCACCGATAATTCAGCAAGTTTTAGAAACCGGCAAGCCTGTTTTAAACCTAGAAATTAGCGGCGAACCGGAGGGAAAACCCGGAGAGTTCTGCTATTGGCTAGCCAACTACTACGCAGTGAAAAATCAAAGCGGAGAAATCATCGGCGCTGGCATAATTCTCGCAGATATTACCGCAGCCAAACAAACCGAATTAGCTTTGCGGGAAAGCGAAACGCGGTTCCGCAGCGTGGTAGAATCTACTATGCTCGGCATCGGTTTCTGGGAGGCTAGCGGCGAAATTACAGAAGCTAATGATGCCTTCCTGGAAATGATCGGATATACGAGGGAAGACTTGGTTTCGGGACAGATTCGCTGGGTAGATATTACGCCGCCGGAATACGCAGAACTCGATCGCAGCGCCATCGCGCAAGTCGCAGAATTAGGAAGTTGCGCGCCCTATGAAAAAGAATTCATCCGCTCTGACGGCTCGCGCTTCCCAATTTTAATCGGCGCCGGAAACTTGCAAGGATGCACAGACAAAGGATCGTTCTTCGTACTCGATATTACCGATCGCAAACAAGCCCAAAATCAGCTCCGAGAAAACGAAATTCGCATTGGCCGCCAACTAGCAGAACTCGACTTAGTTTACAACACTACACCGGTCGGGCTCTCCTTTGTCGATACCAATTTGCGCTACATCCGCATGAACGAATGCCTCGCTGCGATCAACGGCCGCACGATCGCAGATCACATCGGGCGCACCGTCAGAGAAGCGATACCGGAACTTGCAGATATGGTAGAGCCGATTTACCTGCAAGTGCTGGCGACGCAAACCCCCGTGCTCGACTTGGAAATGAAGGCTGCAACCCTGCAACAGCCGGGAGTTGTGCGGGATTGGCAAGTCAGCTTTTACCCCGTAATCGATGAATCGGGAACCCTATTGGGAGTCAGCATCGTGGGAGCAGAAATCACCGATCGCAACCAAGCAAAACGGGTAATCCAGCAAAGCGAAGCTTTATTCCGGCGGCTATTAGATTCCAATGTTTTCGGAGTCGCGATCGGCGATTTGACCGGCCGCATCGCCTACGCCAACGACTCCATGCTCAACATGGTCGGCTACACCCGCTCAGACGTGCTCTCGGGCCGACTGCGGTGGGACAGGATGACCCCCCCCGAATACCTGCACCTCGACGCCCGGGCGGCGCAAGAACTGCGGGCGTCGGGAGTGGCAACTCCTTTTAAGAAAGAGTACATCCGCTCTGATGGTAGTCGCGTGCCGATTTTGATGGGCGCGACGACTTTGTGCCCCGACAACCCCGAACCAGAGACGATCGTCGCATTTTACATCGACTTGACCGAGATCGCGCGGGTGGAAGCAGAACTCAAAAACAATCAAGAACGGCTGCAAATCGCTCAGCAAGCAGGCAAAATCGGAACTTTTGAATGGAACGTCCAAACCAACGAGCTCGCGTGTACGCCGGAGTTAGAGGCTTTGTACGGGCTGCCGATCGGCGGTTTGGACAGCTATCAAAATTGGAGGGAAATGGTGCATCCAGACGATCGCACTTTCACCGAACAGCAGGTGCAGGCGGCGGCAGATTCCGGGGAGGAATTAGACATTGAGTTCCGCATTTGCCGCCCGGACAACAGCGTGGGCTGGATTGCTTGCAGGGCTAAGGTGTTTCAGGACGATCGCGGTTTACCTCTGCGGATGATCGGGGTGAACATGGATATCAGCGATCGCAAACAAGCAGAAGAAGCGCGCTCGCAAATCAATCAAACTTTAGAAGCCTTGATCCAGGCTTGTCCCCTGGCAATTACCGTTTTTAGCGCCGACGACGGGATTGTGAAAATGTGGAACCCAGCCGCCGAGAGGATTTTTGGCTGGTCAGAATCAGAGGCGGTAGGTCAATTTATGCCCAGCGTTCCGGCAGACAAGCGGGAGGAATTCACGGTGAACTTGAAAGGAATTCGCGCCGGAAACGCGATCACGGGAGTGGAAACCCAGCGCCAAAGAAAAGACGGCAGTTCGATCGACATCGGTTTGTGGGCGACTCCAGTCCGCGACGGCAAGGGCAACATTAACTGTATGTCGATCATTGCTGACATCAGCGATCGCAAGCAAGTCGAGGCAGAACTCGCTCAGTTGCTCGATCGCGAACAAGCCGCACGCGCCCAAGCAGAAGCCATCAACCGCCAGAAAGACGAGTTTCTCGCCACGCTTTCCCACGAACTGCGCACGCCTTTAAACGCGATTCTGGGTTGGGCACAGATGCTCCGCACCCGCCCGTACACGGCAGATTCTTTAGCTTGCGGTTTGGAAGCGATCGAGCGTCAGTCACGGGTGCAGGCGCAGCTAGTGGAAGATTTGCTCGATGTTTCCCGGATTATTCAAGGCAAGCTGGCTCTGAAACCCGGCTGGTTCGTGATGAGAAAGACGATCGAAGTTGCTCTGAATTCAGTCATTTTCGCAGCCCAGGCTAAGTCTGTGACTGTTTCTGACGAATTTGACCCCGCAGTCAGTTTGATGTGGGGCGATGCGCAGAGGTTGCAGCAGGTACTCTCGAATTTGCTGACTAACGCCGTCAAGTTTACGCCAGCGGGCGGAACCGTGAAACTGCACTTGTCTGCGGTAGCTGTGGCGAATTCCCCATCACCTAATTACGTGCAAATTACTGTTAGCGATACCGGCAAGGGCATTTCTGCTGAGTTTCTGCCCTACGTGTTCGATCGCTTCCGACAAGCAGATGGCTCGATTACTCGCGCTGACAGCGGTTTGGGGCTGGGATTGGCGATCGTCCGGCACTTGGTGGAACTCCACGGCGGCACTGTACGCGCCGAAAGTCCCGGAGAGGGACTCGGGGCGACATTCACGGTAATGCTTCCCCTGAAACAGCGTCGGAGTAAGCAGTCGCAGTTGAGAGGGGACAGCAAAGCCTCTCAAATGCCTCCGGGTATTTTGGCTGGTTTAAAGGTGTTGGTAGTTGACGACGAACCCGACAACCGCGAGTTTTTGGTGGTGGCGCTGCAACAGTTGGGGGCGACGGCGACGGCGGCTGCTTCGGCTGCTGAGGCGATCGACATTTTGCAGCAATCACCGCCGGATATTTTAGTCAGCGACATCGGGATGCCCGTTGAGGACGGCTACTCGCTAATCCGCAAAGTGCGATCGTCCGCATCTGACAAAATCAAGCGCTTGCCGGCCGTGGCGCTAACAGTTTATGCTAGCGAACAAGACCGCGATCGGGCGATCGCCGCTGGTTACAACGAACATTTAACAAAGCCGATCGATCCTGCTCTATTCGCCACAGTTTTAGCCCGGTTAAATATGCCAAAGTGAAGGGATGAAAAACTAAGAACAATCAACCTCCCACTAGGGC
>JAJAYT010000528.1 GCA_026786085.1 Microcoleus sp. CAN_BIN18
AGAATACCGGGCGAATGGAATTCGCGTCTATACAAACAAAACCCGCCGACGCGGGTTGAAGAGAATTTTGATCGCTCATAAAAACCGGGTTGATTGGGTTGCAAGTGCATCCAGAGATGTTTTAAACATCGCGTTCTGTGCGTACCCATTTGGTTTGGCGCTTGAGGAGAAAACCTAGATACAAAGGGATTTTCCAAAGGATGTAAAATGGTACGGATAACAGAGTTGCGCCGGAAATGTCGGCACGGCCGAATTTAGCCCAAGCTCCAACAATTGAAACTAAAATTAGTATTCCTTGTACTGCTAACAAAATGGCGGGAATTGGGGATGTTCCGAAGGTTGCTGCTAGTAATGAGGCTAGAAAAGCTGCTATCCAGATAGCTACTAAAAGGGAAAGAGGAGGGACGGATAAGTCGAGGGCGATCGCCAATAAGTCAAAACGTTGTTGCTCGACGGAGGCTGTCGCTAGCCGGGGAGTCTGAGTTAGTAAGGTTTGCAAGTGTCCGTGTTCCCATCTGGTTCTTTGACTTTTAGCTGCTTCCTGCTGCTGCGGCAAACACCCTGTGACTTTGGCTTCGGGGCAGAATACGGTTGGATGTCCGGCGATCGCCAAATCCAGACTCATCTGCATATCTTCAACAATATTGCTGCTGGCTAGGGAAACCGATCGAATGATCGACCAGGGAAAAGCCATGCCTGTTCCTGTTAGTAATGATGGGAATCCTAATTGTTTTAAGCCGCTGGGTCGGACTAAGTTTTTCACGAGAAATGCTAAGGCAGAAATGGAATCTTTCGGAGTAGGATTGGGCGGCTGTTCCATGAGATAAGTTGCTTGAACTGGTCGTTTGGAAGCAACTGCAACTCGGGCTAATGTTTCTAATGCGTTTGGCCCACAGATGCAGTCTGCGTCCACCATGATTACTACTTCTGGGGGGTCGGAGGCGATCGACTCTAAGCCAAAATCCAGGGCGTATCCCTTGCCTTTGCGTTCTGTGTCGTGGCGCTCGATCGCAGTTGCGCCACAGTTACGGGCAATTTCTGCTGTTTCGTCGGTGCAGTTGTCTGCGATGACTAGAAGGCGATCGTCCGGTGTTAGTTGTGGCAATATTGTGGATATTGTGGCTGCAATTCCTGCTGCTTCGTTGTAAGCGGGAATTAGGACTGCTATTTTGGGACGGGGCGATTTAGTTTCGGATGTTTGGTTTGACCCCGATAATAAGGCTGCGGTGCATTCTAGAAATAGAACTGCGACGGGAATTAGGAGAATTAGGGCGATCGCCAATAGCATCACATCAATAAATAGGAACGCTAGCTGATTAATTTGCACAAATTTAGTACCTTAATTTAATTTTTTTTGCTGCGGTCATTGATTTGATTTAATCAAATTTCACCTTAGCCAACGAGCGCGATCGATGCTATCTAACCTATCAGATCAGAAAACATCAGCTTAGTTAGGTTTGTAGTGAGGACTTTAGTCCTTTTTTGGAGCGGACTAAAGTCCTCACTACAAACCTATTTGATTGCTGTCGTTCGCTCGAACATGATATCATAATCATGTCGCTTCTTACAATCTTAAATAAATCATTTAATTAAACCTCAAATACAGACTTAAAAAACCCGGTATCTCAAAGAAACCGGGTTTGAGGTTGTTCTGCTTTTAATCTACTAAAAACAACCAAGCAATCTCTAAACTATTTTCAAGCTAGGCTGCATCCCGGACAGCAACAGCTTCAGATTTTTTTTGGGTAAACTGTGCGGGGAGTACAAATTCTCTGAGATATCTCAGTACCGATCGCAAATATCCCACTTCTGCTTGAATAGAATCCACAGTAGAAAGACTCTCAACTAACTCATCAAATTCATCAGCAGTAACTCCAGCACTGTTTAATACATCTTGGTTGAGCCTCCCATACATTCCTTGCAGGAGAAGTTCGATAATCTCACTGTAGTCAGCAATTTCGGTTCCGTAACCTTGCAATTTCTTCGGATTGATTCCCCAATTCAAAATTTTCAACAAGTCTTCGGCGGAACTCCACGCAAAAGAGGAAGCAATCACTTCTTTTGCCGCTGCGACAAGAGCTTGCTTGATTTGCACTTCCGGGAAATCTGGATCGGTGATTAAACTTCCCAAGTTCGACACTTGTTTGTCTAACACTCGCAAAGAAAAAGGAGCTAGTTCTGCACTCACCATATCGCCAGCAGCGTCAACAATTCTAAAAGGATCTTCCAGAACATTAATTAGGAGGTGAATGTCTGTAGGTTTGCTCCAGTCAAACTGTCCAAGGAAAAACGGTTCTTCGTATCCCGGTAAAAGTCCTTGAAAATAAATCGGCAGATTTTTGCCTGATTCAAGAATTTTATAAAGTGCGACTTCTAAGGTTTCTGTCGGCCAACCCAGATTTCGCACGGCGACAAATTTCAGTTTTCCGGGGATGGATACAATTAACGCATTCAGTAATAAATGTACGGCTTCGATCAGATTTTGAGCGGTTACGTAGCGGTGGGGAGCGTGAACGTTGACAGTTTTATTTTGCTGTACTTTTTTGGACATTTGCTCGCAGAACAAGCTATTTTCCAACATATGAGTAAAGCGAACCATCCCGTAAGTGACATCTCCTTCTTGAGCTGCTTTGGAAAATTGCCACTCTGCCAACTTTTTGGAGGCGGCGTAAACTTCGGTTGTAAAATATCGAGATGTTTTACCTGTGGAAGAAAATACACAATTTTCTGCGCCGTATTCTTCGCAGAGTTGGATGACGTTTTGGATTCCCAAAAGGCTGGTTGTAACTGTTTCTCGGATTTGAATTTCAGCTAATCCGGGTTGGCGTTGGGCTGCTAGGTGAAAAATGATGTCTGGTTTTTCTGTCTCAAATATGTGTTTCAGCGCCTCGAAGTTGCGAATGTCGGCGGCATAGAAGGTTACTGCACCTTCTTTGTTAAAGTGTGGGAGAGTTTCTTCGGGGTTTTGACATCGGGCTTTGTCTACGGAAATGATGTTAGTTGCGCCTAATTCGAGGAGTTTTTCGATTAAGAATTTACCTACGCATCCTTCTCCGCCGGTGATCAGGATGGTTTTTCCTTTGATTTTGCTTCTGACTGCGGATGCGTATAGGTGAATGGTACGATCGCGCACGTCGCTAAAAGGCTCGCTTTCTAATTGTCCATCGGCTTGATAGGCTGCGATTAGCTGTGCGGTGAGAGTTTGTAAGGCTGCTAGGATTTCCGGCTCTTGTGGTTCGGGGGAACCCGGGGGAACTAGCTGCTGGATGCGATCGATTATTTCCGCTTTGCTGTTACTTTCAAACACTTCTGAGGGGTTAGATACACTCTTCATTTTCTGGGCTCCTGTAAATTCTAGAAATACGGCTGCTGATCAGCGAGTTGTTAAACAGATTTTTGAGGTACAGAATCTTTAAAAGTCTACTTAGTCTGAGGATTTTTCAGACAGAAAGCCACTTAATTGGGAAGACACGCGATCGGTTCTCCTAGTAATTACTTGTGTTCAGCCTACTTGTAGTTTTATTAAGTGCTTTTTTCACCTGTTTATTTTGGCGATCGGCTCTCGTCGGAACGTTCTCTGTCAAGAATTTGTCACTACAACTATAAGCTTAAGTTGCTGACTGTTGGCAATAGTCAAAACATATCTTTACTATTTCTTTGCAATTAGTTGCGAGTTTTCACGGAATTTTAAAGTTAATGTAAAGTAGCGTCGGCGTTAAAAAAACTTAACAATATACTTAAGATTAATTTTTTAGTTTTTTATACTTAATTAAGATGTATTTTTGGCTACTAAACATAGTAAAAATTTAAGTAAACATACGCAAAAAAATGCCAAATATTTTGGTTTGCCCAAAAGATGCCTATCCGATAGGTGGGGTATGCCCTGCTGTGCCTACCCCTTTATGTATGACGCTAGGATCGAACCCTACGTTCTTTTTTGCTGCCTTCAAAGTCGCGAGCCGACGCAACATCGTAGCCTCCTGTACGCAAGCGGCGGTCTAAATCGCTGGCTTCGGGAGAAGTTTTTGCAGCTTCTTCGATCGTAACTCTGCCTTCAAGCACAAGTTTATAGAGATCCTGGTTAATAATTTGCATTCCCTCATAAGTATCAGTTTCCATCAACCGGAAAGCTTCATCATCAGCACCTTTCATCAAGTAATCGTGCATGGCAGGCGTATTCACTAAAATATCGTGAACTGCGACGCGGCGGTTGTCAACAGTTGGTAGCAAAAGTTGGGCAACTACCGCTACTAAAGAATCACAAATTTGCATCCGCATCGCCTGTTGTTCTTCGGGCGGGTAGAGGTTCAACAATCGGTTAATAGCATTGATGGCGCTGCGAGTGTGGAGGGTTCCTAATACTAAGTGACCTGTTTGAGCTGCTTGCAATGCTGTATTGATGGTAACGCGATCGCGCATTTCCCCAATCAGAATTACATCTGGGTCTTCCCGCAAAACTGCCCGCAAAGCCTGCTGAAATTCGTGGGTATGCAAGCCTACTTCCCGCTGGCTAACTAAGCATTTTTTAGAAGGGTGAATGAATTCGATCGGGTCTTCAATTGTAACTACGTGCTTCTGTTCCATCTGGTTGAGATGGTCGATCATGGCGGCTACTGTTGTCGATTTCCCCGAACCGGTAGGCCCCGTAACCAGTATTAACCCCTGCGATCGCAGAATAATACTTTTGAGAACTTCTGGCAACCTCAAGGAATCGATAGTCGGTATTTCCAAACTGATCAACCGCAATACTAGGGCGCCACCGTTGAGGGAATCAAAACAGTTTAGCCGACACCGCACGAAGCCTGGGTAAAAAATTGCTGCATCTAATTCTTTGTTATCTGCGAACTGTTTTCGCTGCTCGGGGGTGAGAATTTCGGCTAAATAATGTTCAAAAATTTCTGGCGTTACTTTGGGGTGGCTGGTTGCTACTTGCATCACGCCGCGAATCCGAAATCGAGGTACTTGGCCGACTCGAATGTGAATGTCGGAAGCGGCGGCAGTATGGGCATCTCTGACCATTTGTTCGATCGTGCTGACGGGAGTCTCAACAGGCCGCTGCTGCTTGGCTGCGGGGGGCGCAGAGGGCGCAGGTGCAGGAGGCGGGGGTGTTACGGCCAAGGGCGGCGGCGGTGGCGGTGTGCGGCGAGCTTGAGCGTCTGGTCGAACGGGTGTAGGATTGTTTAATGGGTTCATTTTTTGGTCTCCAGTCAGTCTATTTTAGATTTTAGATACTTCGACTTCGCTCAGTACAAGTTTTAGATTTTAGATTTACTCCACAGATTAATCTGGGAGCAGGAACTCTTAGTCTAAAATTTGGGGATCGACCGTGATTGAGTGTACGTGGCACGGTATCCGTTTTTGGGCGGGGTCAATGTAGATTAATTGCGAAAAAATGCCCGATTTCTAATCTAATCGCTCGCTTGCTAATTCGGTGCTAAATGCTGAGAATATTTTACAATTAGGCTGGATGGGACGATCGAGCAATTAACAGTTTTAACTTGTGTCAGGAACCTCAGCCTAAAGGCATGAAGCTTGTTAGAGAAATTTAGTGAGCTATTCTGACCAGACCCCTAGAAATAGGAGCCGATATATGGGTCAAGACACCCTGGGATGCGTGCCAGTCCCCTGCCCTGTCGTTACCCGTTAACCAGTTTCAAGGTCACTGAAAC
>JAJAYT010000529.1 GCA_026786085.1 Microcoleus sp. CAN_BIN18
GGTTGAAACCGCGGCTACACAGACAAAACCCGCCTCCGCGGGTTGAAGAGTACCTCATAAAAATGCGTTACTTTCTTCATTCCGCGGAGGCGGAATTCGTTTGTGGAGACGCGGTTTCAACCGCCGTATAATCGTCATTCCGCGGAGGCGGAATTCGTTTGTGTAGACGCGGTTTCAACCGCCGTATAATCTTGATTCCGCGGAGGCGGAATTCGTTGGTGCAGACGCGGTTTCAACCGTACGTCTTTGGTGGTATTTTTGCCATCTGAAATAGCTGTTCCGCAGTAAATTCTAATCCATCAAAAAGTGGATCTGTTAATAGCGTATCTCCCATATAAGTCTGCGGTGCTGCATCCGGGTAAAAAACTGTAATACTTCTCGCCTTGCTATCAACTACCCAAACCCGCAATACCTTAGCATCTAAATAATCTCTCGCTTTAGCAGCCAACTGACCGAAAGTTTGTTCCGGTGAAATAATTTCTATCACTAATTCTGGGACTACAGGACAAGCTTCATCATCATTCCAGTCTGGAGATAAGCGTTGGTAAGAAACATATAAAACATCTGGAACCGGAACCCAGTCTCGCCGCTTGCGAGTTAACTTGACCGCCCATTCTACACCAATTTCTCCGCGTTCATCACCCCACTGTTCGAGGAGTTTTATGAGGGTTCTGGTAAGTCGAGAATGAAATTTCTTTGGTGACATTTTTGGTAATGCTTGACCATCAATCAGTTCGTAGGTAATATCGCCTTCCCCTTCCGGGAGAGTGAGAAACTCTTCCAGAGTTAGTTGATTTTTTGTCTGGAGCATGGTATTTATCTGCTATGGGCAGGCAAGTTAGTATTATTTTAGCTTAAAAATTCATTGACATAAGACAAATTCTATGATAAGTGTTGGCAAAATCTCACGTCTTAACTGCCAAATGTGCGATCGCATTCAAATCCACAACCGCAAAAGGTTAAGATTCTAATCTAACCCTCCTGCAATCATTGCTTCACCTCCTATGGCAGAAACCCTATTGTTCAACGCCCTCCGCGAGGCGTTAGACGAAGAAATGGCCCGCGACTCAGCCGTATTCGTACTCGGCGAAGACGTAGGTCAATACGGCGGTTCCTATAAAGTCACCAAAGACCTCTACGAGAAATATGGCGAGCTCCGAGTTCTCGATACCCCGATCGCCGAAAATAGCTTTACAGGCATGGCAGTAGGCGCAGCAATGACCGGATTGCGCCCGATCATCGAAGGCATGAACATGGGCTTTTTGCTCCTGGCCTTCAACCAAATTTCCAACAACGCCGGAATGTTGCGCTACACCTCCGGCGGCAACTTCAAAATGCCGATGGTGATTCGCGGCCCCGGCGGCGTGGGCCGGCAACTCGGCGCGGAACATTCCCAGCGTCTAGAAGCATATTTCCAAGCAGTACCGGGTTTGAAAATAGTCGCCTGTTCGACTCCCTACAACGCCAAAGGACTCTTGAAATCAGCCATCCGCGACGATAACCCGGTGCTGTTTTTCGAGCACGTCCTTCTGTACAACCTCAAAGAAAACTTGCCAGAAACAGAGTATTTAGTGCCGTTAGACAAAGCGGAAATTGTGCGATCGGGCAAAGATGTCACCATCTTGACCTATTCACGGATGCGGCACCACGTCTTGCAAGCCGTGCCCGCACTGGTCAAAGAAGGTTACGATCCAGAAGTAATCGACCTAATTTCTCTCAAGCCCCTGGATATGGAGACAATTGGCGAATCCATTCGCAAAACTCACAAAGTAATTATTGTAGAGGAGTGCATGAAAACAGGAGGGATTGGTGCCGAACTAATTGCCTCAATTTGCGATCGCTACTTTGACGAACTAGACGCACCAGTTTTGCGGCTTTCTTCCCAAGATATCCCCACACCATACAACGGCAATTTGGAAAAACTGACAATTGTTCAGCCCAACCAAATTATCGAAGCCGTCCAAAAAATGGTAGCTTTGCGAGTATAAATAGTTATTGGTTATTTGTTGTTGGTTATTCGTTGTTGGTTATTTGTTGTTGGTTATTTGTTATTTGTTGTTTGAAAACCGAAAAAAAGATCGGGACGAACCAATGACCAATGACTAATGACTAATGACTAATGACTAATGACTAATAACCAATAACCAATAACCAATAACCAATAATTTAAATATGCAAAAACAACGTTCAGTATTAGCCCTAATTCTTGTTTTAGTCATCGCCGCAATTACTGTAATAGTAACAATTCCGACGCGGCTCGGATTAGACTTGCAAGGAGGATCGCAACTCACAATTCAAGTAAAAACTACCCCGGCAATTCCCAAAATTGACCAGGGAATGTTAGAAGCAGTGCGGCGGATTGTGGAAAACCGCGTTAACGGTTTGGGCGTTTCCGAAGCATTAGTGCAAACAGTAGGACAAGACCAAATTCTCGTACAGTTGCCCGGAGTAAATGACCCGCAGCAAGCAGAACGAGTTTTGGGCGGCACCGCCAAGCTAGACTTCCGGGAACAACTGCCGGGAACTGAAGCCCAATTAGCGATTGAAAGGCAGTTGCAGCAGGAATTGGTGGCAAAACAAACAGCATTAAAAACTAGCAAAAATGAGGCTGGAATCAAAGAGAATCAGGCTGCTTTGAAAAGGAGTTATGAGGCGATCGCCAAACTCTACAAAAGCAGCGGACTCGGCGGCGAAAACCTCAAAGATGCCCAAGCTCAACCCACTGGTAATGAATGGAATGTCGCTCTCCGTTTCGACACTAAAGGAGGCGAATTATTTGGGGAACTTACTAAAAATTTAGCCGGCACGGGACGGACTCTCGGAGTTTTTCTAGATGAAAAAATGATCAGTTCTCCTGTAGTTGGTGTGGAATTTGCCCAGACAGGAATTACTGGCGGCAATGCCGTAATTCAAGGTCGTTTTACAACACAAGAAGCTAATGATTTAGCAGTGCAATTGCGCGGGGGCGCTTTGCCAGTACCGGTCGAAATTATTGAGAACCGCACCATCGGTGCAAGCTTGGGACGAGACAGCATTCAAAGTAGTATTAACGCAGGTATCGGCGGCTTGATTTTAGTCTTGATCTTCATGGTTGGCTACTATCGACTCCCCGGTGTAATTGCCAATATTGCTTTGTTAATTTATGCTTTGCTAACTTGGGCCGCTTTCGTGCTGTTGGGAGTGACATTAACTCTGCCGGGAATTGCTGGTTTTGTGCTCAGCATCGGCATGGCTGTGGATGCTAATGTACTGATTTTTGAGCGCACGCGCGAAGAGTTGCGATCGGGAAAGACGCTTTATCGATCGGTAGAATCGGGTTTTTACCGCGCTTTTTCCAGCATTTTAGACGGCAACGTAACTACTCTAATCGCTTGTGCTGCTTTGTTCTGGCTGGGCGCTGGTTTAGTCAAAGGGTTTGCTGTAACCCTAGCCTTGGGCGTAGCAGTGAGTATGTTTACTGCTCTTACTTGCAGCCGCACTCTACTTTTGGTAGTGTTGGGTTTTCCCGAACTACGCAAACCCGAGTGGTTTTGTCCCGGTTTGTCGAAAACTGTTAATAGTTGACAGTTAGTTAGTAGGGTGCGCAATGCGCACCTGTTAGTTAGTACGGTGCGCATTGCGCACCCTACATTTAGAGATTTTTCTGACTTCTGACTTCTGACTTCTGACTTCTGACTTCTGACTTCTGACTTCTGACTTCTGACTTCTGACTTCTGACTTCTGACTTCTTCCTTCTGACTTCAAATTATGAAATTCAGTGTTACCAAACAGCGATCGATCTGGTGGAGTATTTCCATCGCTATTATCCTTGCAGGTATAGTATCGATGGCGATTTCTTGGACTCGTCCCGACATCCGCGCACCGCTGCGCCCCAGTTTAGACTTTATCGGCGGCACCCGGCTGCAATTTGAACTCGACTGCACGAAACCGGAAAATTGTAAACCCATCGATATTGTCAGTGTCCGCCAAGTTTTAGACTCCCAAGGTTTGGCTGGTAGCAGCATTCAAGTTATCGGCAAAGAACAGCGCGGTTTGTCGCTGCGGACAAAAACTTTGGACGTGGAACAGCGGACTAAATTGCAAACAGCTTTGAGCGATAAAATAGGCGCTTTTGATCCTCAATCTACTCAAATTGATACGGTTGGCCCAACCCTCGGCAAACAATTATTTACTTCAGGTTTGCTGGCTTTGTTCCTTTCTTTTGCAGGCATTACTCTTTATCTAACATTCCGATTTCAGTTGGATTACGCCTTTTTTGCTTTTGTTGCTCTGTTTCATGACGTATTAATTACTGTTGGCGTTTTCTCATTTTTGGGTTTAGTTCAAGGAGTCGAAGTTGACAGTTTATTTGTAGTTGCGCTCTTGACAATTATTGGTTTTTCTGTTAACGATACAGTCGTAATTTACGATCGCGTGCGGGAAGTAATCAAGCTAAATCCCGGTATGTCGATCGACCAAATTGTCGATGATGCTGTCATGCAGACCCTGGGAAGGTCAATTAACACGACTTTTAC
>JAJAYT010000530.1 GCA_026786085.1 Microcoleus sp. CAN_BIN18
ACAACCTTGGGTAGGGGCAATTCATGAATTGCCCCTACCCAAGGTTTCATACCTCAATCCAGCAACGCCAAATTTTCTTAGTCCGCGGAGGCGGACTTCGTTTGTGTAGACGCGGTTTAAACCGCCGAGTCTTATCTCCCGTCCAAATATGCCTTAACTTCCTCGAACATTAAGCGGTTGGCATCAAAAGTAATCAACTTAACAGCTTCCTCACCAGAAACCCAAGCATAATTTTGAACTTCCTCCACTTGCAAAACCACCTCCATCGAATTGACAAAGCCTAAAAAATAAGTCACAGTCTTTTCAATCGGCTCCCTATCCTTAAGAAAAGAATAATGTTCCGTAAAATTCGGCTCATCCAGCATTTCAAAATCGGATATACCAGTTTCCTCCGCAAATTCCCGCCTAGCCGTTTCCGCTGGAGATTCCCCCGGATTCGCGTGACCTTTCGGAAACGCCCAATGTCCAGCTTGATGTTGAATCAACAAAAACAAAGTGTCAGCTTCATTTCCGAAAATCGGCACAATCCCAAAACATTCATCTTTCATTACTCTAATATTTCCTATTAACTATCGTGTTCTTATAGTCCGCGAAGGTGGACTTCGTTTGTGTAGTCGCGAATTCCATTAGCCAAAAACTACAATTACCATCCCAAGCGAGTAGGCTGTTCATAAACCCGCTTCAAAGTATTAACATCCCTCGCCGAGATAGTCGGAGGATTTCTCACCTGAGAAAAATAAAGCACATCAGTTTCCATCAAACTGTGACCCCAAATTCCCAAAGCGTGCCCCAACTCGTGCCGCGCCGTCGCCGGAACATATTTACCCACTTGATTCGGATTCAAATAAACCGAAAACCGATGAGATAATATAGTTTTATCACCTTCCTGAGTGGTGTACAATTCGTAGGTAGCCTCTCCCGATCGCGATCGCAAAACCCCTTGCCGCAAAGGCGGAGCCTGACGTAAAATTTTAATATCAGCAACCTCCGAATGCTCCACCACTTCCAAAGGCAAATAAACCCCCCATTCCCGGACAACACCCAACACAGCCTCTATCCAATCTTGAGAATGATTAGTATTAGCCGGATGCTCGACATAAACTGCGATCGGAAATTTCGACCAAACCAAATGACCGATATTCGGCGGTTTAACCTGGTCAAAATAATCGCCACTATTAGTTGCATCTTGCCAATTAGCCAGCGTTGGTGGCAAAGCGTGAACTTGTGGAATCGGCGCACTATCGAGAGGAGGGCTCGCAGCAGGAGTATTAACCTGAATAAAAATTATTAGGCTAAAACAAGATAAAGCAAATAAAAATACTGCCCGAAATCTTCTCGTAACTTTCCACAACCACATTTTTGCAACCGCAGTTAAATCTTAGATGTTGCACTATTTTCAAGCTTTGACAGGCTATGAGAGCCTGTTCCAGAAAGAATCAATTTGATTGTGGTATGAACAGGCTATGAGAGCCTGTTCCACAAAGAATCAATTTGATTGTGGCACGGGCCGGAGAACCCGTGAGTTATCGCCTAATCCTATAATTTAGGAGTCAACCAACCAGCACTCAAAATTATAGTCAAACCCATAAAAACAATAGCCAAACCCCAAGTGATCCGGTTAAGAGATGTCTCGGCACTCTTGGCGCTGGTAAACAATTGAGCTTGTCCGCCAATCCCTCCAATGCCATCGCCTTTAGGACTGTGCAGCAATACAAAAACTACAAGTCCTAAAGCAGACAAAGACCAGATAACTTGTAAAACAGAAACAATATTCATAATTATTGGTAATTGGTAATCGGTAATTAACTATCATATCAAATCCGGTCGATCGCGCACAATTTATGTAGGGACACGATGCCGTGTCCCTACTGCTGCTGCGATTGCCAAACCTTTTTACAACCGGACTCGCACCGGACTGCGATTGGCCCGAACTTCAAACTTAGCGGGTTCAATCATAGAGCGTCCCGTCATCTCCGGGGGCTGAGGCAACCTCAACAGCTCCAGAATCGTCGGCGCAATATCGGCCAAACAACCGTCCGCCCTCAAAGGAACATCAGTTCCGTGAGTTGGAATCTTCAGACCTTCGCCTTCCACTAGAATAAACGGAACAGGGTTAGTAGTGTGAGCCGTCCAAGGATTCTTGTTCTCGTCGAACATCTGCTCAGCATTGCCGTGGTCAGCAATAATAATTGCCGTTCCCCCAGCTTTGGTAACGCCAGTCACCAGCCGCCCCAGACATTTATCTACAGTTTCGATCGCAATTATCGTCGCATCCATCATCCCCGTATGACCAACCATATCGGGATTAGCGTAGTTAATCACCACAAACGAATAAATGCCCTTCTCAATAGCCGCCAGCACCCCATCCGTCACCAGAGTCGCCGACATTTCCGGTGCCTCATCGTAGGTACCCACCATCGGACTCTGCACCATTTCCCGGTCTTCCCCCTCAAAAGGCTCTTCCAGACCCCCATTAAAAAAATAAGTCACGTGAGCGTACTTTTCAGTTTCCGCCGTCCGCAACTGCCGTAAACCGTGCTTAGAAATCACCTCGCCCAGAATATTGTTCAAATTCTGCGGTTCAAAAGCTACCATTACCGACGACAACTTCGGGTCGTACTGAGTAAAACTGGCAAACGTCAGCGTCTCAATTAGCTCTCGTTCAAACCCTTTAAAATTGCGATCCATAAAGGCTTGAGTCAACTCTCTAGCCCTGTCCGGGCGAAAATTGAAGAAAATCATCCCATCCCCGGATGCCACCGCTCCGGGCGCAATCCGAGTCGGAATTGCAAACTCGTCGGTCACTCCGATCGCATAGAAGGCCTGCAACACATCAACTGCCGATCGACCATCAGGCGCACCCTCAGTCGTCATCACATCATAGGCGCGTTGCACCCGATCCCAGCGCTTGTCCCTATCCATCGCATAATAGCGACCGCCGATCGTCGCAATCCGACCGACTCCTATCTGTTCTATATAACTTTCAATTTTTCCTAGAGCTTCAACACCCTCTTTCGGAGTAGTATCGCGGCCGTCTGTAATCGCGTGAATTCAAACCTCAGCAATTCCCTGTGCTTTGGCTAATTTGAGCAAACCCTGAATATGACTGAGATGGGAATGAACCCCGCCCTCAGAACAAAGACCCGTTAGATGTAACTTGCCGTGACTGGCGCGGACTTTTTCGCAAAGCTTAACCAGGGCTGGATTGCTCAGCAAAGAACCATCTTCCACTGCATCGGAGATCCGTACCAACTCTTGAGGAACCACACGGCCTGCGCCCAGATTCAAGTGACCCACCTCCGAGTTGCCCATTTGCCCGTCGGGAAGTCCTACAGCTCTGCCAGAAGTCCGAATCAGAGTTTTGGGATAGACTGCCCAGAGACTGTCCATCACGGGTGTTTTCGCTTGTGCGATCGCATTTCCGTCTTTTTCTTCACGATAACCCCAGCCGTCCAAAATAATCAGCACTACAGGAGATACAGACGCTTGTGCCATGCGAATACCCTATTTACAATAATTAATTTCTCGATCGCCCTGACTTCCGAATTTTGCGGAACATCTTCCGTCCATCAGTTTACAGATTTTTGGCGCTGCTACTGAATAATATCAAGCAAAGTTCCTTCAACCACAGCATTTTGGGAACTAATTTCCGCCTGCTTTGCTTCTTGTTCAATTCATTTGAACAGTGAATCTACAGTCGGAGACTGTTACGGAGTTGACCAACAGAGGCGATGCTTCTGTTGCATGATTTTTAGGAATAGGTCAATGGCTTTTTAAACAATCAAAATATTAGCACACTTGGCTGCATTTTGCTACTGCCTCAAGCAAGAAATTTAAGAGCCTTGAGTCGGCTGCGAATAACTTTATGGGAATTGAGCAAAAATCGGTTTTTGAGTCAGCTCACTTCGGTCAACGGACATAAAACTCCACAACATCTTTTTTTATTTTGACATCGTAATTGCCAAAAAAATCGTGACCGAGCAGACCAATTGTCATTTGCTTGGCGATCGCCACTTCGACATTTTTGATCTGAGCGCCGCCGACACCGATCGACTGTACGCGCCCGATCGGGAACTCCACAACACTACCGTCAGCGATCCCCGCTCTCTCCGTGCGCACAGGCTTCACTCCCAGTGCAGTCGCCATCCGTTGAGTAATCAAAGTGCCACTCGCCCCGGTATCGACAATCATCTCAAAAGTCTTGTTGCCGTTGAATACCACGTCAATCACTGGCGTCCCGGCAGCCCGGCGCTTGATTTTAGCTTGAAATACTTTTTGATTACCAGGTGAATTTGCCGGCGGTTGAGTACCAGGAGTTGATGGGCCCCTGCGAAACTGAGAGTACACATTGCCAGTTAGGGCTCCCGAGTCTGGTGTTGAAGCGCGATCGATCTGCTGGAAACTCACATGAGACACCAGTCTCATTACCTTAATTTCTGGCTGCTTGCTCACCGGGCTACCTAGGTTTTTTGTCAGCAAAGCCGGTTGCTTAATTGTGGAAAATAGTGGCCGATCTGAATGAAAATGCACCTCGGGGCCACCCACCGAGCTAACTGCCGCCAAAACGGCCAGAGAAACAATGCCCGATCGCCAAATCCGTTTGAAAATCACTTTTACCACCACGGGAATCCCTTTACTAACTAAATATGCCAAACAACCAGCACCATTGATATGCTAACCTGCTCTCAAAAATCCAGCCCCCGCTTCAACATCAAATGAAGAGTGAAAACTTGGCAATTTCAAAGCGATCGCATACCATCAAACACAGGTAAACTTAAGGCGGCAAATGGCAGCAACTGCGCTAGCCATTTGGATCACTTAAAAGTCAGGCGTTTGGGGCGATCGGTAATGCGTAAACTTTTATATTTTGCAACTATAGGAATGCTGGCTTTCTCGATCGGGGGATGCGGCGGTGACGGGGGCGGCAACACAGCCAGTCCCACTCCTAGTCCTACTCTCAGTCCAGGTGCAGCATCTCCCTCACCAGCCGCCAACGCTCCCGGAACACCAGGCGCCACGGCCACAAGTCCCACTCCACCAGGTCAAGCATTCCCCTCCCCCGTAGTAGCGGCGCAGCCCCCCGGCTTAATCCGACCTACCAACCCGGACGAACGTGCAAGACAAGCTCAATCAGACATTGAGACCAATAAGCCACGGACAGCAATTCCACAGACTCTGATTCCTCCTGGCAAAGTAAACGACCCATTCTCAATGCTTTCCCCTCAACCGTTCAAAACAGACGTTGGCGGGGTTCTGGGAGAACTGCCCAATCTGCCAACTCGGGAAGTGCCAAATCTGCCCAAACTGCCAGACGAGAGAAACCCGCCTCAGTGGACGCCCGTACAGCGGGCAAGGACGGGAGGCCGCGGTGGGCGCGGCACAATTGCCGAACTTCCCAAACCGCAAAGCCCAGCAGAGGTGGCAAGTCTTCCCAACTTACCGTTCACCTCGATCCCCCCGCAATGGAGGTCTCCAATTTCAGCGCGTCCCCAAGGAACCCCTGGACGCCCCGGTGCTAGAAGACCAGCAGGTTCCCCAAACATCCCAGGAAACCCCGCATCATCTATACCCGGACTGCCCTCTGTACCGGGCTTCCCAACAGGTACAGGTACAACCGGACGGCAGCCAACTGGCCCGGCGGGACGACCAGGAGCCACACCAGGACGGCCAGGAGCCACTGGCCCGGCGGGACGACCAGGAGCCACTGGCCCGGCGGGACGACCAGGAACCACACCAGGACGGCCGGGAACCACACCAGCGATCGCCGCTCGCCCCCCCGGCCCTCCCACAATTCCTAACATTGCGACTAGAGAAATTCCCGGTCTGCCGAAACTGCCAGAATTATCTGCGCCTCCGTCGTGGCAAGACCCGAATCCCCCACCACCTCCGGCACCTCCGGCACCACTACCACCACCTCCTTCGACAGACAATGCCAAAGGAGTTGAAGTTAGTGGCGTAGTCAGAGTTGGTAATGACATACTGGTAATTGTGAAAGCACCTAACGAGCCAACAAGTCGATATATCAAAGTAGGACAGCGGATTGCCAGCGGGCAGGTGCTGATCAAACGAGTTGATTTCAAATCAGGAATCGAGCCTGTTGTGATTTTAGAAGAAAACGGTGTAGAGGTTTCTAAAATTGTGGGAGAAAAATCTCCCAAAGTTGCCCAGAACCCAGTTTAATGAAAAATTTACCTCAATCCTTACAACCAAAATTGAGAACAGTCATGCTTCGCTCAATTCAAAAACTCGGAATCCTGATGTTGGTTAGTTCGGGGGTAGGATGCCTCTCACTGGTAGCCAACAGTCAGTCATCATTAGCAGCCCCAGCCTCAGACCAAAGCCGCCCTCCCATTTGCCAAGGCTCACCTCCCAACGGTCAAGTCAAGTGCAACTACTCGAATGGTGACAATTATCAAGGCAATTTCGTCAACGGCAGACCCCAGGGACAAGGAGTATACGTGTACTCGAATGGCGATCGCTATGAAGGACAGTTTCGTAACGGCGTGCCCAATGGTCAAGGCGTGTTCCTGTTCGCCAGCGACGCCCGCATGGTGGGAGAGTTCCGCAACGGTCTGATCGTGAGGGGAGAAGCTATTTTTGCCAATGGCGATCGCTACCGGGGAACATTTCAAATTGTCGAACAAATTGGCACGGGGGCCGCTAGCAGTCAGCCGGACGGCCAAGGGCAATTTATCTTTGCTAGTGGCGATCGATACGCCGGACAGTTTTTCGCAGGAAACCCTTTTGGGCGGGGAGTCTTCACCCGCACTGACGGCACCCGCTGCGACGGTCAGTTTTTTAACGACAAGCTAGACGGCAAAGGTAGTTGCAGTTTCCCAAACGGCATTCGCTACGAAGGCGAATTGCGCAAGGGACTGCCTCACGGTAGAGGAGTAGTTACAGATGCTAAAGGCAGACGGTTTTCGGGAGAGTTTCGCGCTGGCAAGCGCGTTCAACCTTAAATCTAGTTTATAAAACTTAATAAGCTGTCGCGCATTTAAATTGTACATTTAGGGCGGGTTCTCCCGCCCACTCCACAAGAGTGTTTGATTGTTTTTTAACATACAATCTTTTTTATATAATCGCTTTAAAAAAACTGGTACTATTCAAAAGTTGATTCTGGCAATATATTAACTGAATTTTATTCAATAACTGGCACCATAGACTGAGGCATAAACTTTTTCAGGACTTATGTGCAAAATCTATTTGTAGGGTGCAACCTAAGCACCTTACACTATTAGGAGTTACGCAGAACCACTATATGTAGGGTGCTTAGGTTGCACCTTACCACTTGCTGAAATATCAGTCGTAGATTGCAAATTTCTTCTTAGGAATGAGAATTAAATAACTTACAATTTGATGGTTTTTGTGGATGTCCCGCCCGTTCTTTATGGACGGGCGGGACATCCCACAAACTTGTGTAAATTATTTAATTTG
>JAJAYT010000531.1 GCA_026786085.1 Microcoleus sp. CAN_BIN18
CTTTCAGTAGCGATACTGCAAAATCAGCACTCGCGCTTGTTTCCGCAGGACTTATGAGCGCAGGTCTTCTGCTCACACTCTATATCCGCAGCCAAAAGTTTGAGCAAAGTTGGTATGACGGAAGAGCTATCGCTGAATCAGTAAAAACGCGGGCGTGGCGTTTTATGGCGTGCAGCGAGCCTTACGTAGAAACTCTTCTTGAGGAGGAAGCCAGTAACCTCTTTCTCAAGACACTCCGAGAAGTGATGCAAGAGCGCAAATCCTTTGCTGCATCATTAGGTGCTGACACAAGTTTGGCACCACAAATTTCTCCAAAAATGCTGGCCGTCCGACGGATGTCACTTGCCGACAGAAAAGCAATATATCTATCTCAAAGGATAAACGACCAAAGGAGATGGTATAGCAGTAAATCTAAAGTGAACAAGAAATCTGCACGACTCTGGTTCAATGCAGTTATGATTTCGCAAGCTCTTGCTCTGTTCTCCTCACTCGCTCTCATTCAGTGGCCCCAATTGCCCGTGAACGTGTCAACTTTCTTTGCGGCAGCAGCGGCGGCGGCTATCGCTTGGTTGCAACTCAAAAGGCATCAGGAGTTGTCAAATTCTTATGGATTGGCAGCGCAGGAGTTAGGATTAATAGCTGAACAGGCTCAAAGTATCACTGCTCCTGATAAATTATCGGCCTTTATTCTGGATGCAGAAAATGCCATTTCTCGTGAGCATACATTGTGGATAGCCCGCCGCGATAACTGCTAAAACTGATATACAACAGCCCAACAAGGCACTGCACCCGACTGCCTACAGCTTCGCTTCCTCGGTCGCTGCGCTTCCGGCGGCGGGTGAGCTTGGTCGTGAGCTGGCAATTGCTAAAAGTATGAGTGCGATCGCTAATTTTGTAGGGTGCGTTAATGAAATGTAACGCACCTTATTGTTGTTTGGACGTATACAATACTTGGACTTGCTTGTCTGTCGATTATAATGTCTAAGGACGTAGCGGTTTAAAGAGGAATCACAATTATGGCAGTCCGTCAGCCTCGCTATAGTAAAGAAGAATTCGCTCAACGTGGCGATCTCATCTATCAAACCCAAATACGTCCACAAGTTGAAGCAGGTAATCACGGAAAGATTGTGGCGATCGACCTCGAATCAGGAGACTTTGAAGTTGATGTGCGTGAAATAGCTGCTTGCGATCGCCTTGAAACTCGCCACCCAGACGCTCAAATCTGGATTGTGCGTATTGGCTCTCGACACGTTCGTCGATTTGGTGGACGAAACAAGAGATTAGTATGATCGCAGGAGTCGTTAATGGTGATTTTGAAGCAATTATCACGCTTTCGATATGTGATTCTGAGGGTGAAGTTTACAATCAAGAGGCAATTATCGATACGGGTTTTAATGGTTGGCTTTCATTACCACCAGACCTAATTGCTCGATTAAATCTGAAATGGAAAAGACGAGGACGAGCTATTCTTGGTGATGGTAGCGAATGCGTTTTTAATGTCTATGAAGCAGTTGTGGTTTGGGATGGAGATTATGTAACTATCCCAATCGATGAAGCTGATTCAGGACCTCTTGTTGGAATGTCGTTGCTCGGCGATTGAAATCGCGACTACAAAAACGAAGTCCGCCTTCGCGGACTAAGAAATAAAAGGGAGTAGGGTGCGTCAGACGGCAAAACCTAATTGTTTTGCATACACCAATTCTGACGCACCTTATGCCAGTTGCAAAAAGTAATCCTACAAAATAAGTGTTGTTTGTTTTGCGAGTCCTGTTTTCCCGGTGCGTCGCTATGAGATTCTCGATCGCATCCAGGGATTTTTCTAAGGCGACGCACCCTACGACTCATTTTTATGAGAAAGGCTATAGTTGCCGAATTGCCTTTGGGTGAGGTTATCTTAGACAAGACACAAGCGCAATCACAGTTATGGCATCTCCAAACAATCCAAATTCGGCGGATTCATCTCTGAAACAGTCTCTAGAGGCTGGGTTAGCGGCTTTGAAACAAAAAGATTACCAAAGCGCGATCGCCCTTTTAGAATCCGTCACCGAAACCGCAGCAAATCAACCGCCCGGAATCCGCGCGCAAATGGGGCTAGTCGCCGCATACAAAGCCACCGGTAATCTGAAAAGTGCGATCGCCCTGTGCACTTCCCTCACCAAAATCCCCAACACCCAAATCAAAACCTGGGCCGATCGCACTTTAACCGAATTAACCCCCCCAAAACCGCCGGAAACTCCCCCAAAAACAGGCTTTGTCGCCTTCAATTCAGCAACGGAATCCGCGAAAAAAACGGTTAAGGGCGATGGCTTACGCCCCGCTTCGCTACGACCAACCCCAGACAAAAAAACCGGATTTTCACCATTAGAGACGACTGCCGCGCCAGTAAACGCCAAATCGACACATATTTCACCGCCACCTCCACCCCCCAAACCGGAAACACCCACAGAAACCGCAATCGATACAGAAATTAGCGGCGAAAACAGTTCCGGTTCCCCAACAGATACTTACCAACTTACTTGGCGCGAAGCAGGGCGCGTGAAAAGTCCGCGCCCCCTCAAACCGCTAAAATTGCTGAATTTTCGGATCGAAGCTTTTGCAAGTGCGATCGCCCTATTTTTCCTAGCCCGATTTGTCCTACAATTCCTGCTGACAAACACTAATTCTCTGTTAGTTCAGCTTTACATATTTACTAGACTGCCAATTTTCCAGCCGATTCAGCTTTTTTACCGCGATCCGACTCCGTTTGTGCAGTTTGTTTTCGGATTGCTTTTGGCCTCCTCTCCCTGGCTGACAGACGCGCTGCTGAAACTGTTTTGCGGCATCAAAACCCTGCGCGGATCGGTTTTATCCAAACACAGCAAGGAAGCTAGCCGCGTACTTCGCAGTTTTTGTACCAAGCAAAATATGCCGGTTCCTGTGCTGAAACTCTTGCCGCTGAATGTTCCTGTAGCTTTCAGTTACGGCTGTTTGCCCCGTTTTGCTCGGATTGCTGTCAGTCAAGGGCTGTTGGATCAGTTGACGGATGATGAAATTGCCGCTATTTTCGCGCGGGAGTTAGCCCATATTTCTCACTGGGATTTTGCGCCGATGTCGCTGGCGATGTTGGTGATGCAGATTCCTTACCTTATATATTGGCAGACTGCTTACTGGGGCGAGCGGTTGTGTGATTTAATGACGATCGAGTTTTTGCGCTCAACTGTAAAATTTGTGGCGGCTGCAATTTCTGCTACCAGTTACGGGATTTATAAGTTGTTGCGCTGGCCGATGTTTTGGCTGTCGCGCCGCCGGGTGTATTTTAGCGATCGAACTTCTGCGGAAATTACCGGCAATCCCAACGGTTTAACGCGCGCTATCGCTAAAATTGCGATCGGCATTGCTGCTAATATCGAACAGCAAAAGCAAACCAGCTTTTTTCTCGAAAGTTTCGATTTATTGTTACCCGTCGGCGTTGGGCAAGCTGTAACCCTTGGTGGTGCTGCATTACGCGCGCCGCTGTCACAGATTTTGCTGTGGGATGTCACCAATCCCGATCGCACTTGGTTGACAATTAACAGCGCGCATCCTTTGCTGGGAGAGCGTTTGAAGTTATTGGAACTCTACGCTCAATTTTGGAAACTCGACACAGAGTTAAATTTGGCAGACGCGGGAGTGCAGGAACAAACTA
>JAJAYT010000532.1 GCA_026786085.1 Microcoleus sp. CAN_BIN18
AGGAACGAAGCAATCGCAGAGACTATGACAGTTATCAATTAGCTGATGTGCGCGGATAAATTAGCTTTTTAACTGAACCATAACGATAATGTCATTGCGAGGAACGAAGCAATCGCAGAGACTATGACAGTTATCAATTAGCTGATGTGCGCGGATAAATTAGCTTTTTAACTGAACCATATTGACTTATACGTAACTAATTTTCCCTTTCAACCCAACAACTCATCAACAGCAACACTAAAACCCGCCAGCACTAGCTGAGTGCTGATTGTAGAACCCAAATTAAAAGTCAACTTTTGAGATTGAGTCACAATCATTATCCAGCGACTCTCAGGAAAAACAATCCAAACTTCCAAACAACCAGAATCTAAATACTCTTGTGCTTTCAGAAAAACATCTTCCGCAACATCAGTAGGAGAAACAATTTCCGCAATTAACAGCGGACTTTGAGGAAAAGTAGGAACATCGCCATATTCAGCAACAAGTTCAGCAGTCAAATAAGCAACATCAGGGCGACGCACTCGCCTGTCAGTGCGACAAGGAACTTCCGTATAAACTTCGCCACCTTGTCCGCTAGATATCTTGTAATTTCCCCAAGCACGATCTAGCCTAGATTGGATTTTACTGTGTTTTACTGTCATACCATTTTTCTGTGCAATTTGCCCGTCCACCCATTCCATATCGTCCGGCGGATTAGCTATAAAGTCTTCTAAAGAAACATTTTCTGATAAAACGGCTGTCATTACCATAGCCATTGACTCCCATTTGCAAAATTCACTAATATTATAGTGCGACGGGGCGCTCTAGTTTGTAGTGCGGACTTAAGTCCGCTTCGGAGGACTAAAGTCCTCACTACAAACCAATAGCCAATCTACTCAATATCAATTTGATTCGGCGGCGGCTTCGGCACATCATCCTTCAAAGTTTTACGCCCAGAAGTTGCATAATCCTTATACAAATCCACAAACATATTTGTCAACTGCTGCAAAGAAATTTGTTCCCCATTAATTTGAGCCTTCATATAAGCTTTAAGCACTTCAATGTAAGCCAAACCGAGGGCAAGGGTGAGAGTTGCCGCCGTTGCACCGGAAATAGCCCCGCCGACAACAGTACCAGCACCAGGAATCATTTTAATCAAATTAGTAACAATACTTCTACCAACAGCAGTAACCCCGCCAGCACCGCTAATCGCAGACAGCATCGCCGAAACAAACCCCTTATCAAAGGGCATTCCAAAAATCACAGTAATATTAGCAATCATTGCCGTTTGCATCGCCATCAAAATCGGCGCATCAGCAAACGGTACAGGAGTCGCGCCAACAATCGCAGAACCCGCAACATAACCAGTTACATACTTAAACGCCATGTCAGATTTCAGCGCAACATTAGCGATTTGTTCTTTAACAAAAGCTTTTTGAGCTACAGAAGGTAGCAGTTGAAAAGTTGCATCAACCAACTTATCTAAACCGTGAGATTTTACTGTATAATCCTCATCAATTTCTTCCGGTTCAGCCATCACCGGGATAATTTGACTGACTGGCAAATTCATGTGTTCTAGTTGCTTGAAAAACTCACTCGGCTTTTTAGAGGTAGTCTGAGTCAGCACTAAAATCACTGGCACATCTTTGACTTCCATTTCTTTTAGCCAGCTTTCCTCCACAGATTCTATTCTATTAGCACTGTGATTGATGCAGTACCAGATTACGTGAATGTGTTCTTTTGGGTGCAGGAGTCTTTGGTCTTCAATTAGTTTAGCAACGTTTAATTGAATAACTTTAATTTGTTCGGCGTTGAGTTCTAGTCCGGGAGTATCGTAGACTGTAATTGGGCAATTCGGTTTTGTATATTGGCGGATTCCTTGAGTTACGGGGCGGCCGACTCCGGTTTCTGCTAAGCGCTGGCGAAAAACGGAATTGATCAGGGTACTTTTGCCGACTCCGGTTTTGCCGATGACTAAAACATTGCACTGTCCCACATCATTTTCTGCGTCTTTGAAAGCGTCGTAACTTTTATTTAAAAGGTCGTCTAGGGAAAAGTCGTCTGACATGGCGGTTGGCTCCGAACTGTGATTAAATAGGACTTAGGGACGGGTAGTCAGAAACCGGGTTTTTTACGAAAATCTTTGATTGTAATCCACAGATTAGGCAAAAAACCCGGTTTCTTTAGGCTTTGGGTAGTGAGAAACCGGGTTTTTTACGAAAATCCTGGATGGTAATCGACAGATTAGGTAAAAAACCCGGTTTCTTTGACCTTAATGGGTAAGTCCTTTTAAAAATATTGTAGCAATTTGATTTGAGAATGCGCGCACAATAATAATTCTCGCAGAATAGAATTAGGACACTCGACAAACCAAGTCCGGATGGTGCGCGGACTAAAAGAATCATTTGTCTAATATTTTACTATTTTAAGCTAACAATTCATCGACGGCAATGGTAAAACCTGCGAGAATTTGTTGAGTGCTAACTGTTTCGCCTGCTCTAAATCCCAATATTTGATTTTGTGTCACCACGAATACTAAATGACTTTCGGGAAAAACCAGCCAGACTTCCTGACAGCTAGATGTTAAATATTCCTGTGCTTTGAGAAAAACATCTTCAGCAATATCTGTGGGCGAAACTATCTCGGCAACTAAAGGAAAACTCTGTGGCAAAGTAGGAACATCGCCGAATTGTGCGACTAATTCGGGCGTGAGATAAGCTACATCGGGACGGCGAACTTGTCGGTTTGTGCGGCAAGGTGGTGAAATATAAAATTCTCCTCCTTGTTTGCTGAAAGTTCTGTAATTTGCCCAAGCACAACCCAGGCTTGATTGAATTTTACCATGCTTGAGCGTGGCTCCATTTTTCTCCACGAGTTGTCCGTCCACCCATTCCATGTTGTCGGGCGGATTAGCCATGAAATCTTCTATGGTAAGATTATCCTGTACGGCGGCAGTCGCCAGCAGAGCGGTTTCCTCGATTTTGGGTGATTCGCTGGTTGTCGCGAGCATAGGTTTTTCCTCAATTTTCGATAGTTCGCTAATACTATTATGGCTGATGCGATGGGAATTGTTGGGATGATTTGAACAGATATTGCTACAGGTAAGGTTCACAGTGCGAACCCTAAAAAGTATCTCTCATTGATTATCTCCCAGTTTTCTGATTAAAAATCTGACTTCTTCGAGCAGAGTATTAAATCGCTGGTCGTTTTCTAATTTGTACTGTTGAAAATCCTCATTCCGCCGCCGGATTTCTTCATCCCGTTGACTGTCTCTTTCTAAAAGAGCATTGACAGCACCTACAAGCATATCGACATTGCGGTTAGTTTGTTCGATATTCAGAGTCGTTCTATCTACAGTGGCAGCCAAATCATCCATCATTTCGTCTGTCCAGCGTTTCGTTGTCATTGTTTTTTTCCTCGGCTTGTTTTATAGGGATATTTTAGGTAATCCAATTATATTTTAGCGATCGCCCTTTCTGAAATGTTGTGCTACAAATTAGAAATGTTCCAGCAGGTATTTTTCCTGTGCATAAATATTTCGCAGCGACTCAACTGCTATTTTCGGCAACATAAATTTAATCACTCCCACCAATCGCCCCCAGTCGAACAATTCAGGAACCGAAACAGCTTGATGAAATTTATCCGCATAGAAATCCACCCAAAATCCGGTGCATTTCTCTCTTTTTTGCTCGCCATCCGCCGCTTCCAGTAACCAAAATCTAAACCTTTGGGCGATTGCACTCCCAAAATTGGCGGTAAGTCGGCGTAGCTGACAAAGCGACTCATGCCTTGCGCGTGCACGTAAAGGATGTGCCGCCAGCGCTCGATGCGATATATTTGTTCTACCTTGATTTTGAGCAGTCGCGCGATCGACTCTTTATTCTCAAATCGGCTCAAGGGATGAACGGGGGTTGATTTCCGCGATAAGTTTGCTAACATAGTCTGTAATTGTTTTAGATGAGTAGTTGACGTGTCGTTTAGGGGTGTTTGAACTCTCCGAAAGCGGTAGTTGACCTCCTTGAAAGCAAGAATTTGATTTGAACAGGCGATCGTCTTTTAGTTTTCCAGACGTTGGGGCGATCGCTTTTTACGATAAAATTATCATAAACTAAATCTAGTTTTCTGTCAATGGGTTTAATTAGATTGCGGGTTCGAGAGTTTGCTGCTGAGAAAGGCTGGACGATCAAAGAGGTTTCAGAGCGATCGGGAGTCATCTACAGCACCCTCACCACCTATGCACGTTCTCCGGGAATGGCAATGGTTGATTTTACTTGTCTGCTCAAATTGGCACGTACTTTTGACGTGATGGTGGAAGATTTGGTTGAGGTCGTCAAAGAATAGCCGATCGCCTTTTGGGATAAAAATATCTTATGATGGTACACCATCATTTGTCAAGTATGGGTTTAGTTAGATTAAAAGTCAGAGAATTCGCTGCTGAGAAAGGCTGGACGCTAAAAGAGGTTTCAGAGCGATCGGGAGTCATCTACAGCACCGTCAGACACTATGCCCGATGTCCGGGGGTGTCAACTATTGACTTCATTTCCATACACAAATTGGCCCGCACCTTTGATGTGATGATTGAAGACTTGGTGGAAATTGTGCAGGAATAGCCGATCGACCTTTACGATAAAATCCTGAAAAACTAAATCTAGTTTTTTGTAAATGGGCTTAATTAGATTGCGGGTAAAAGAGTTTGCGGCCGAGAAGGGTTGGACGCTAAAAGAGGTTTCAGAGCGATCGGGAGTAGTGTACAGTTCCCTGAGAACCTATGCCCGATCGCCCGGATTAGCAACAGTTGATGTGACAGCCTTGCACAAGTTGGCGAGGACTTTTGATTTGTCGATCGAAGATTTGTATGAGATTGTGGAAGAATAGTCGATCGCCTTTTAGGTTTATGTCTAATCAATTGCCTTCATCGCTTCGACAACTTGGTGCGATACAAAAGGTAAAATTTCTTCATTTTTGCTATGATCTTTCCCCTCGGTAAATACAACTAACAAATACGGCCGCAAACCCGGTATTTCAATATAAGCAGCATCATGACGCACCTGACTTGTCAGTCCAGCTTTTGACCACAAATTCGCTTCTAATGGCAATCCACCACCTAAAAAACCTGTAACTTGATTTTCTGGATCTGCTTCTAATTCTGCTGGTTCTAAACTGCGTTTCATTAAACTCATCATCTCTTGTGATGCTTGTGCAGAGACAGCGACGCCGCCGATTATACTGTGTAGCAAACGCGCCGCTGCATTTGTGGTCAGCATATTTCTATTTTCCATTAATTCGCCCAGAAATGCTCGCTCGCGACCGTAGGGCCCATCGCACCAGGTTTTTTGGTTGGCGTTAATATTTTGTAATTCTGGCCAATCTAATGATTGAAAGTAACGGTTAACGATGTTTCGCTGCTGTTTCCAAGTTTCAAATGGGCCTGCTGATAATTCTGGGCCGCTAGTTGTACCTGTGAGTGCATCTACTACTAAACTGGTAGCATCGTTACTGGAATCAACTATCATATCTCGGACGGCACGTTCTAATTCTGGCGATGTTTTAATCATCCCTTTTTGTGCCCATTCCCAGACGGCAACCAGGTAAAATAATTTGACGATGCTGGCGGGATAAATTCGTTCGGAAGCTCGGCTTCCAAAACCTCGCGGTTGATATTTCCAAAATTCTTCTGGGCTCAGGGCTCCGCCTGTGTTAACTCGCACCGGTGGATCGTAGACTATCCAAGTAATGGCTGTACGATCGCCCGTTAATCCTGTAAATTTTGCCTTGGCTGCATCTATAATGCTACTGCCGAGGGTTTCTAATTGTTCGTCTTTGTGAAAAAATGTCATAGGAAATTTGGGGAGTTATGGAATAAGGAAGAAGGAAGATGCAATCAAATCAATGGTTCTAGCAATTATAAAGAGTCCTAATTTCCGAGAATGTTGCTGTATAAGATAAGTTAAGCTATTCTGCATTTAAATTGCATATCAAAAAAAATTCAACAATGAGTGGAGTGTCCCGCCTGCCCTAAATATACAATTTAAATGTGCGACAGCTTATCAACTATAAACTAGAAAAAATCAAATGACTAAATATCAATTATCCGATGTTGTGGAGTACCGGGTACGATCGCACATAAATATTTACGATTCGCCTGATTGCGATCGACTCGCAACTCAGGCGGCGGCTGGGCGACACTTGCGAGTAGTTCAACTGTCGCCGCTGGACAAGGATCGAGGTGTCAACTTTGATACCACGGCTGTGATGGTGCGGCTGTGCGAAGATGATTATCCGGGATGGCTGAATATTCGAGATGTTGGTTTGCTGGATGTTTCACAAACACTCGATCGCCCTGATGTACTTTCTGAGACTGAAATTAGAGCAAAATTGCCAACAGTCATTAATTTTGCTCATCAAGCGATGAATCAATCCAACTATTATCTTTGGGGTGGTACTGTTGCACCAAATTATGATTGTTCTGGATTAATGCAGGCTGCTTTTTTGTCTACAGGTATCTGGTTGCCGAGAGATGCTTATCAGCAGGAAGCTTTCACTAAACCTATTAGTTTTAGCGACTTAAAATCGGGAGATTTAGTATTTTTTGGTACATCGAAAAAAGCAACTCACGTAGGATTGTATCTGGGCGATCGTCGTTATATTCACAGTTCAGGAAAAGAACAAGGTCGCAATGGTATCGGTATCGATGTTTTGTCGGAAAATGGGGATAAAGTTAGTCAAATTTATTATCAGCAATTGCGAGGATATGGTAAAGTGGTGGCAAGTTATCAATCTAGTTGTTAGTTATTGGTTATTCGTTATTGGTTATTCGTTACTTGTTATTATTGCCAACAACTAACAAATAACAACTAACAAATAACAACTAACAAATAACAACTAACAAATAATTACTGATGTTATTGAATAAAGAAATGGACGCTGCATTATTTTTGGAAAAATTGGCGAGACAGCAAGCTGAGGCTGAGGTTGTTCTCGATGTTTCAGTGGTAGTGCCGGTGTATAATGAGGTGGAAAGTTTGCCTCATTTGATTGAGGCGATCGCCTCTGCGATTCAACCATCTGGACTCATCTATCAAATTATTTGTGTCGATGACGGTTCTCAGGACGGTTCTGCTGAACTTCTCAAGCAATTAGCCAGCAGTCGCGATGACCTTTGTGCGGTAATTTTGCGCCGCAATTACGGGCAAACTGCTGCCATGTCGGCGGGCTTCGATCGCGCGATCGGTCGTGCTATTGTGACCCTAGATGGTGATTTGCAAAATGACCCTGCTGATATTCCGGTGTTGTTGAAAAAGTTAGATGAAGGCTACGATTTAGTGAGTGGCTGGCGGAAAAATCGGCAAGATAATACTGTTAGTCGCCTGATTCCTTCTAAAATTGCCAACTGGTTAATTGGTCGCGTTACAGGCGTAACTTTGCACGATTACGGCTGTTCTTTGAAAGCTTATAAATCGGAGTTAGTAGCAGACTTGAATCTCTACGGGGAATTACACCGATTTTTGCCGGCCTTGGCGTTTATTGAAGGGGCGAGAATTGCCGAACTGCCGGTGCGTCATCACGCCCGCCGTTTCGGTAAAAGCAAGTATGGTATTTGGCGGACTTTTCGCGTATTGATGGATTTGTTAACTATTTCTTTTATGAAGAAGTTCCTAACTCGACCGATGCACGTTTTTGGACTTTTGGGAATGAGTTCGATGACGCTGGGAGCAGTTTTAGGAATTTATTTAACAGTCTTAAAATTGGGTTTTGGCCAAATTATTGGCAATCGTCCTTTGCTGATTTTGGCTGTGGTGTTGTTGTTGACTGGCGTGCAGTTATTTTGTTTTGGTTTGCTGGCGGAAGTGATGATGCGAACTTATCATGAGTCCCAGGGAAAACCGATTTATCGGGTGCGCGAGGTGGTGGATTCTAAATAAGGTTTGTAGTGAGGACTTTAGTCCGCAAAAAAGAAGGACTGAAGTCCTCACTACAAACAGCAATCAAAAGGTTTATAGTGAGGACTTTAGACCGCAAAAAAGAAGGACTGAAGTCCTCACTACAAACAGCAATCAAAAGGTTTGTAGTGAGGACTTTAGTC
>JAJAYT010000533.1 GCA_026786085.1 Microcoleus sp. CAN_BIN18
ATATTGTGTGGGTTTTCCGGTGTTTTTACCTAAATTGGTAATTTGGGCGTTCGTTGGGCGCCCTTTTGTCCGCTTTTGTGTTCCGCACACCAGGCCGCACTACAAACCGTTTTTGTTGTGGTAATCGACCGGACATGATACGATATCCCGATCGCCTGCATCCGAATGTCAACGAATTGGAATTTCGATAATAAATTCACTACCTTTACCCGGTTGGGAGAGGCATTGCAATTTGCCGTTATGTTTTTCAACGACAATTTGGTGCGAAATTGATAAACCCAAACCTGTGCCTTTACCTACGGGTTTTGTGGTAAAGAATGGGTCAAACAAACGCACGATATTATCTTCGGGAATGCCAGGGCCGTTGTCTTTAATCCTAATGCGAATGCTCTTGTTATCAATCGTTTCAGTTTTGATAGTAATAGTAGGAAAGGTAGAATTTGCGGTTTTGTTTGCTGGGCTGCTGCTTTCTTCCAATGCGTCCATCGCATTTGCTAATATATTCATAAATACCTGATTCAAGAGTCCGGGATGGCATTTAATTTTCGGCAGTTCTCCGTATTCTTTAATCACTTGAATGCCCTGCCAGTTTGGCTTGGCTTTTAGCCTGCTGTTCAACATTAACAGGGTACTTTCTAAACCTTCGTGAATGTCGGCAGGCTTGAGCTTAGCTTCGTCGGTTCGCGAGAAATTGCGCAGAGTTTGAATGATCTCTACAATTCTATCGCATCCTGTGTGCATGGAATTGAGCAATTTGGGCAGGTCTTCTGCGAGAAATCCTAAGTCTATATCCTCGGCTTGTTTTTGAATCTTGGCAGGGGGATTTGGGTACTCTTCTCGATACACCTGCACGATTTCTAACAAGTCGAGAACGTAGCCGCGGACGTGGCAGAGGTTGCCTGCGACAAAGCCAACTGGGTTGTTAATTTCGTGGGCAATTCCTGCTAGCACTTGTCCGAGGGAGGACATTTTTTCGGTTTGGACTAACTGCATTTGAGTTTGTTGCAATTCGCGCAAAGCTGTTTGCAATTCTCTTGATTTTTGCCGATCGCGCGCAGCACCCGCAGCCCGTTCTTCCTCAACTCCGATCGCACCGGCAATAATTCCGATCAGCTTGCAGTCGGCTTCTGTGGGTGCGATCGACTCGGTGTAGAGAACGCACACCGAACCCACGTAATTGTCCCCCAGCCGCACTGCTTGTCCCAGATAGCTTTGCAGTTGGTAGCGGATGACAGCGGGATCGATTTGACCGTAGATGGTGTTCTGCAAGTCAGGAATCGCCACAGCCCGATCGCTCCCTTTGTGGCAGACATCGGTGCAGATGTGGTTCTCGGCGCGATCGACCACCGGGTAATCCGGCGGCGTTTGCCAAGTCGCGATCGCGCGCAGCAGCCCGCTATCGACGCGGCTGTAGATGGCGCTGCTGCCGCCCAAAAGCTCGCCGGCTAACGCTGTCAGGCGCTGGATGTTGTCAGCCGCGTCGGTGGTGAATCCCAAAAAGCACTCGTTGATTTTGCTGAGGCGGTACTCTGCTTGCCGGCGCGCCGTCATGTCGCGGGAGTTGACCACAATTCCGCTCACAGCGGGGTCTGCTAGCAAGTTAATGCCGACTGCTTCGAGAAAACACCAAGAACCGTCAGCGCGCCGGAAGCGACCTTCTAGGGCGATCGGATCGCCGGGATTTGCGATCAGTTTTTCGAGAGCGGAGATCACCGAGGGCAGGTCGTCAGGGTGAATGAAATCGAGGATAATTTGACCGATCAGTTCCTCTGGTTCGTAGTCCAAGACTGTTTCTACAGAAGGGCTTTCGTATACTATGCGGCCGCTGGCGTCGAGAATGGTAATGATGTCGGAACTGTTGAGAATTAGCGATCGCCATTTAGCCTCATTTTGCAGTAAAGCTGATTCGGCAAGTTTGCGATCGGCGATTTCGGCGACGCTTCCTTCGTAGTAAAGGAGTTCGCCGTTTTCGCCGCGGACTTCGCGCACGTTTTCCGAGATCCAGGTAGTGCTGCCGTCACAACGGAATACGCAGGACTCAAACTCTTTCAGGGAGCCGACGCGGCTGATTTCGGCTATGAATTTAGCGTGGCGGGTGCGATCGGCATAAAGGTTTTTTGCCGAACATTTTGCGATCAGTTCTGACGGAGAATCGTAGCCGTACATTCGGGCGAGTGCCGGGTTGGCGCTGAGGTAGCGCCCGTCTGGGGCGGTTTGAAATATGCCTTCGGTGGCGTTTTCAAAGATGCTGCGGTATTTTGCCTCGGCTTGTTTGAGGGCGAATTCTGCTTGTTTGCGATCGGTGATATCAGCTTGGACGCCGATGAAGTGGGTGACGATCCCGCTGCTGTCGCGCACGGGGGAGATGGTGAGTTCGTTCCAGAAGGGGGTGCCGTCTTTGCGGTAGTTTTTCAGAACTACTTTGCAGTCGTGTTGTTCTTGCAGGGCTACGCGGATTTGATCGAGGGCTGTGCGATCGGTATCCGGGCCTTGCAGGAAGCGACAGTTGTGCCCGATTATTTCGCTGCGATCGTAGCCTGTAATCTGCTCGAAGGCTGGGTTGCAGTAGACTATGGGCTTGTCGGGCAGCGTAGCGTCTGCGATCACAATACCGTTGCTGGTAGCTGCCAGGGCGCGATCGTACAGCCTCCATACTTCTTCTATTAAATTCGCATTGCCGCCGGTACGAGTCGGCGATAGGTTTTCAGAAGGAATGTTTATATCGATCGGCATGAGTTTTTATAGATTGAGTTTGTTGTCGATTTCGACTGGCTGCACACCCTTGACTTTAACAGAATTGTCCGGTTTTCCGAAGGCAGAAGTTACAAAGCTATTATGCAGATTTTTTGCGGTAAATCATAACCCATAAAAAATCTGAACTCCATCGTTTTAATGTATAATAGTTGTTGCCGCGCTCACTCTATCTCTGGTATGGTTTACTTGGCCGCTCACGCGCAATTATTTTTTAAATTCCACCCAAAAAAATAGAGCGTCCGGATCTAGTTAAATATTTTTTATTAAATATTTTTTATTAAATGATGCAAACTCTGCTGAAAAAAATCGACTCAAGATTAATTTTGAACGATCGCAGCCAGTTCTGAAATATTGTCGATCGCGAAAGTCGGTTCGAGGGCGAGACACTCAGTGCGATTTCCATATCCGTAAGCCGCCCAACAAACATCTATCCCAGCATTTTTCGCAAATAGCAAATCAACCGCTGTATCGCCAACCATTAAAACTTGACTGTTGTCCAACTCCGGGAACAGCGGTTTAATAATCGAGTAAAAAACACTCGGGTTTGGTTTCTGAATAATTTGTCCGTCATCACCTACAATTAAATCAAAAAAACCGTTAATTCTCAACTTTTCCAAGAACAAATTAACAAAACTCACGTGTTTGTTGCTAAAAACTCCCAGGCTCAATCCCAACTTGCTCGCCAACCGCAAAAAATCCTTTGTTCCCGGAAATAAATCTAACTGCTTTTCACCTTCTGTCCGATAATAAGATCGGTAAGTTTCCACCCATTCGGGAATTGCACTTTCCTCGATCGCCGGATGGAGCATTTTGAAAGTATTTGGTAAATTAATGCCTATCGTCCCTTGAATTATATCGGCGTCAGGTGGTGCAATATTGAAATTTTCAAAAGTTTTGGTAATGCAAGATACAATAGCCTTGTGAGTAATTGCCAAAGTGCCGTCGAAGTCGAAAATAATTAACTTATACTGACTCATTTTCCTGAAAATCTCCTAGATAGTAACACCCGGTTTTCTCTGATATAATAGCATTATCCATATCTAATCCACCAATTATATAGCAACCGCGATATCGGTTATGACATAAATAACCTCATAAATAGAGCCGATACCCGTCAAAGCATAAATGGTTGGATTCCTGTACTGTGCAACTGTCAACTGTCCACTGTCAACTGTCCACTGCTATAAATAGGTGGGTACAAATAAACAGTAGATGGGAGGGCGGGTTTTGCCTTCAAAAACTGGCTGGTATCATAGATTCTTAGTAGATGGGGAGGGCGGGTTTTGCCTTCAAAAACTGGCTGGTATCATAGATTCTTAGCTAAACCCGCCCCTACAAAGTACTATTGTTTTTTCGTAATGACCTACTTAA
>JAJAYT010000534.1 GCA_026786085.1 Microcoleus sp. CAN_BIN18
GCTAAGTATAAAGTGGCACTCAGACCGAAACAGATACTTAACAAACAGCAAGCCGATCGCCCGATCGATCGCACGTTCCAACTGACACTCGCTCCCGCCCAAGACCACAGTAAAATCCACAGCCACTCCGCAGTTTCGGGCCAGACTTTGATACCTCCGCGCCCGTCCAGTGCAGCACTCAAAATTTGGCTCAAAAAATGAGCTTGAAGCTCAACTCCCGGTATTGGCTGGGGAGGAGCAAACAAACCGGAACTGTAAGCATTTTGGTTAAAGTCTTTGAGGCTGGGGGCAGTAGAGCCGATCAACACAGCGCGCGATCGCACAAAATCTGATGGTACTTTGCCAGAAAGCACGTCGCTCATCGATACAGTGCGGAAACTGCCGATCGGGCCGCGCGGGTTGGCAAGGATTTGATAGCCGCGGCTGTCCGATCGCACGTAAGCACCATCATTCGGTTCAAAACGCCGAAACACCCCCTTGCCTAACTGCAAGTATTTAGGATTGACTGTGGCTGGTTCTGAGGAAATCTCTTCGCGTTCGAGGTAAAGCAAAGCCAGTTTGAGCGCGAAACTTTCATGAGTTTTGCCATCTCCGGGCCAAGAGTAGAGCAAAGCTCGGCGCACTTTACCGTCAGCGTCGATGACAACGTTGTTGAAACCGATGCGCGAGAGCGTGTCAAGTACCGGAGGTGGGCGAACTCCGATCCTCGTTTCGTCTGGCATCAACTCAATGCCGATTAAGTTGGGAATAGTTTTAAAAGTTTTGAGCAATTCGGCATTACCCGGTTGAGTTGGCAAATCTCGGTAAATGTCGAGCCCGATCGCCCGCGGCTTAAGGGCGTGCAATTTTTGCAGCAATTGCGCCAACACAGCATCGGAAATTGGGTAGCCGTATTTCTGCAAGTCAGCTTCGTTAATTTCGACAATGGTGATGCGCGAGTCCATTGGTTCGGCGGGCCGCCAGCGCACAAAGCGATCGAAAGCAGCCCATTCCCACGCCTGCAAAAATCCGAAACAGCGCAGTACAATAACCGTACTAGCAACGGCACTCGCAGTAATCAAGACTCGGCGTTCTCCATCGAGCCATTTTTTGATAGTTTCTAGCATATTTTTGAGATTTTTACCTCGCTAGTCGAGTATTTAAGCTACTACTACGTGTAGCTTTTATATTTCCGGGCGATCGGCTCGATTTTATATTTTAGATTTAAGAATTTTAGATTATCCAATTTTTTAGTTTTTCGGTGTGATCCAGGGGATTTTTTATGTGTTATTTTTCATTTTTGATGGTCGAATTGTTGGGTTTTTCGGTGCAAGAAGCTGCTGAGTCGATTTTATATTTTATATTTTTGATTTGAGACGATCCAATTTTGGGGTTTGTCGGTGCGGGCGATCGGGCTGCAACCGCAAAAACCTGGTTTCTCAACCAAAATACGTCATTTCAGCAATAGACAAGATTGCCTAAATGTTTGATTGATAGATCGATCGCAGATTCAAGGTAGATAAACACAGATCAACGCAGATAATTTTAAGAACAGCGAGCGAATGAATGCAATTGCTCGTCTAATGAGTGTGGAAGCAGAAACCAGATTTCTGGAGTTTTTGTGTAAAATTGCTAGTATTTATTCGCAGAGAATGTAGTAGATAGTCACCACTTTTTTTTAATTTAGGTCTAACTAATTTTTACTAATTTTTAATTAATTATCGAGGCGAGATTTTAGATTGATTTCGCAGCACGAGCCAACGCTCCAGTAAGTTAAAAACCGATATTTACTGCGTAAAAATCTAAAATCTGCCATCTAAAATTTCCAACTATTCTGTCAGTTTTGAAAGTTGCGCGGGCCGGTGTAACCGGATAACTCAGCGAGTTTATCCAAAGTTTGTGTCCCCGAATAAAACTGACCTTGAATCTCCCAAGTCGGGAAACCTTTAACATTTGCAGCAGCAGCTTGGCAAAGTTCTGCGCGGGAATTTTGCCCCCTCGGATCGCATTCAAAATAATCAATTATTTTGGCTGCTTCTTTGCCGAACAGCATTTTTTGATCGTGACAGTGGGGACACCAGTAAGCGCCGTATTCTTTAGCGCCGATTTGTCGGAGGTGGCGCGCCAAAGCAATTTGTCCCGGCCCGGAGGTTGTAGTCACAGCAGGCGGTAGAATTCCAGGGGTAGAAGAAACAAAAGGAGCAGGTGAGCTGACGCTGTTATAAAGTCCCAAAGCACCGATCGAACTCACCATCGCCACCAAAATGCCTGTAAACACCAATTGCCCGATATCTTCCCACTCGCGGCCGACTAGCACTAGCACAAACAGCGACAGCGAAAATACGGCGGAACTAATGCAATAAATACACAGTTCCTTAATTTCAAAAGCCATCAAATACACTAAATAGCTGCTGAAAATTACCATCGCAGCGGTGATGATAAATAGGGCTTGCCAAGTCCATTTTTCCAGTTGAGAGTGTAGTCCTTTGTTGGTGTCGGGATTTACAGCTTTGGGAGCGAATGCCAGAATTGCTATGCTCAGGTAAGCCAGACAGCCTAACAAACTTAAAGGTACTGTGCCAAAGGCAGTAGCGTAGGGACTGTTGAGAACTTTGTCGCAGCCGCTGGTGGGACAAATGACCGAGCCTGTCGTGAATTTAGCGATCGTGAGATAGGCTGTTTCTACGACGCCGATGGCTGCGATCGCTCCCATCACAGTCCTAGACCAGCGATGAATCCAAGGGGTTGAACGTCGGCGAATCATTTTTCTATTTGGTAATTGCTAATTGGGAATTGGGAATTGGGAATTGGAATTAGGAATTGGGAATTGCTAATTGGGAATTGCTAATTGGGAATTGCTAATTTGTGCTTTTGTTCACTGTTAGCTTTTAGTTTTCAGCTATTACAAATGACCAATTACTAATTACGATTGCTGTCAATAACCAGCTCAAACGTAGTCAGAGACGGCTGTTTGGCGACTAAGGATAGATCCCCCCTAGCCCCCCTTCTTAAGGGGGGGACAAGAATCTGATCAAAGTCCCCCTTGCTTTCGGGGGATTTAGGGGGATCTGGCCTCGGATAAAAGCGAGATATCTTAGGTTTCATACTTAAGTTGACACTAATTCCCATTCCCCATTCCCATTTTACGTTTTACTTCCGACTTTGCCCGGTTCCGGTGTTGGCCCTCTTGAGCCATTACCGTCTCTGTTTTCCTGTTCGCGTTCTTTCTGGGACAAGCCGCGACGGGCTGCTTCTACAAACTGACTGACGCGGATCGGATCGATCGGTTGTTCGATGCGCCCGTTTCGCTTCAGTGAACTTGAGACAATTACGCCGTCAGCCGCCTGCATGAGAGTGGAAATGTTTTCCCAGGAGGCGCCACTGCCGATGAAAACTGGAATTCCGGCCGCTGCTGCACTTGCAAGTTCCAAGTCTTCGAGATTGGGAGGGCTGCCGGTTGTCCAGCCGGAGAGGATTACGGCATCGGCTAAGGCGCGTCCGATCGTCTCTTGGACGGCTGTGGTCAAGTTGGGGCTGCCTAGGGGTCGCCCGTGCTTGACTAACACGTCTGCTAATATTTTGACATCGCTGCCCAATTCTCGCCGATAGCGCAGTAGCTGGTGAGCTTGGCCTTCGATTAAGCCTTGATCTGTGGCCATGATGCCGTTGAGGACGTTGACGCGGATGAATTGGGCTCCTGTGCAGGAGGCGATCGCGATCGCGCTGTGGGCGTCGTTTCGTAGCACGTTAACGCCGATCGGTAGAGTCACGAGATTTGTTAGCCTCTCGACTATCAGCGTCATCGCACTTACCACAGCCGGATCTACGCAGTCTTTGGCAAAAGGAGCGTCGAAAAAATTCTCGACAATGATACCGTTTGCGCCGCCAGAAGCCAGCGCAGTAGCCTCTTGCTCGGCTCTTCCGATAATCGCTTTGAGGTTCCCGCCCCAGCGGGGAGAAGTTGGCAAAGGCTGTAGATGTACGACACCGATTATGGGATTCGGCGTTTTGAATATTTGTTTTAAGTCCACGGGTTTCCTGAAACCACCAAGTTGACTGACGGCTGACGGCGAATTTTGACGGTATATTTTAGAATTCTATATGCACGGGGTCGATTCGGTTGACTCAATCGAGCAACCAAGTTACGAAAACCCCTAATTCAGCAGCATTTTTTGGTTTTCGATCGAGGTTAATTCTTGAAAATTGCGCTCATAATTTTGGCTGTTATCGCAGGATTGTTGACAGTGCTGGAAGTGTTGTTGCGCGTGCTGCTAGGTTTTGGCAATCCCTTGATTTACATTGCCGATGCGGAGTGTGGCTATTTGTTGGCGCCTTCCCAGAGGGTGCGCCGTTTGCACAACTGGATTGAGATTAACCAGTATTCGATGCGATCGGGCTCGATCGCGCCACTTCCCCTTCCCGAAACTCTGCGCGTCTTGCTGTTGGGAGATTCCGTTGCTAATGGCGGTTGGTGGACTAATCAGACAGACACCATATCAGAAATCATGACTCGGCAGTTGAGGCGGCAACTACCAAATCTGGCAACCAATTCACAACTGTATTTAAAAGTCAAGTATTCCGAATCTGAAGTTCTCAACTGCTCAGCCAATTCTTGGGGGCCGAGGAATCAACTTGCTTACATTAAACGGTTCGGCCTTTTCGGGGCAAAAGTTTTGGTGTTGCTGCTGAATACGGACGATTTGTTTGCATCAGCTCCGAATAGTGCGGTGGTGGGGCGCGATCGATCTTATCCCGATCGCCAACCCCTGTTAGCTACAGTAGAACTGTTGAGTCGCTATCTACTGCCACGGTTCGGGAGCCAATTGTTAGCACCAGCAGAAAGTGGCGATTTAGTCGGCCTCAACTTAGAAGCCATTCGCCAAATCAATACCGAAGCAGCAAGAGCCAACATTCAGTTTTTGCTGAGCCTCACGCCCAAACGGCACGAATTCGGCGAGCCTGGCCCTCGCGACTGGGAAGTCAAGGCTCGATTGCGTCTCGCCGAATTCGTCGAAAGTGAGAAAATTACTTACATAGATTTTCTTCCTATTTTTAATTCAGCGACGGAACTTCCAAATTTGTATCGAGATAGCATTCACCTCAGTCCTCTGGGAAATCAGCTAGTTAGCCAAACTATCAGTTGTCAAATAGTCTTTGTTTTTTGGGATAAATTGTAATATCGAATCCGGTTGCACGGGCACAGTTACCTAACTAACAAACAACAAACCCAAACTGTAGAAGCACCCGGAAACGACATAATTTATCTCGCTCTAATTAACTTGCAAAGTAGGCTCCAGCTCTTTCGGATACCAAGCTTGACCGTCGAGAGCCATTTGCTCGATCGAACTCGCCAGCCGTAGAGCTTTCAGAGCTTGTTCTCCCCCAACAGAAGGCTGATTTCCACCCCGCACGCAATTAATAAAATGCTCCAATTCTGCGTGGAGCGGTTCAATATTGCTGGTGTAAACTTTCTCGATCAACCCATCTTGACGGTAAAGCACCTGACCGTAATCTGTCACGTAATTAGCGGTTGTTTGTCGGTGAATCAAGATTTCGTTGTTGAGAAAATCTGCCTCTGTCAGAGAATTCTTGCAATGAGCCACTATTGAACGAAGTTTGCGGTGCGTCACCTTGCTCGCAGTCAAAGTGGCCACAATGCCGTTAGCAAAGTTCAACGTCGCTGTTACATAGTCTAAATAACCCGAATCTGAAGCTCTACTGCCACTAGCCGTCAGCTTCACCACTGGCGAAGCTGCCAATTCCAGTAACAAATCGATGTCGTGGATCATCAGATCCAAGACTACCGATACGTCGTTGGCCCGATCGGAATAGGGACTCATCCGGTGAGCTTCCAATGCCAGTAGCTCTTCAGTTTTCAGCACTTTGCCGAGTTCCTGAAAAGCTGGATTGAAGCGCTCGATGTGACCCACTTGCAAAATCCGGTGGGATTCTGCTGCCGCGTTGACCAAAGATTCGGCTTCAGCAATACTAGCCGCGATCGGCTTTTCAATTAAAACGTGAACACCCGCTTGGAGACAAGACATCCCCACAGGGTGGTGCAGGCGAGTTGGAACCGCGACACAAACTGCATCTACGTGAGCGAGCAAATCTCGGTAGTCTTCAAAGAAGCGAACCCGGTATTTGCTGGCTACATCAATTCCCCGCTCTACATTTATATCTGCAACACCCACGAGCTCGATATCTTTTAGCAAGCTCAAAACTCGCGTGTGGTGCTGGCCCATATTGCCAACCCCAATGACCCCAATGCGAAGGGGTTCGGGTTGACTTCGGTGGGCGAAAACATTTGCGTATCCCAATGACATCCTATCTAGCACTCCTGGATTCTCCTCCACCACAGGAATCAAGCCCGTTGGCTTCCCTAAGCTACTCACAGCCATCCAGATAGTACCACAGTCAAACTATTTGTGAAGAATTTCTAAGAGAAGACAGAAGGCAGAAGGCAGAGGGCAGAACGAACCAAATAAAATTGCTATTAATTGCGTATTGACAAAATTGATGAAATATGCACTAAGGCGCGGTCGATCGCCCGCAGCATCAGAACAACACAAATCCGCGCGTATGTTAAGAATTCTGATAGTTACGTGCGATCGTTTTGTGCGATCGAATACAGTTCAATAAAATCTGATGAGGCAAACGATGAATCAGAAACAAAGGCAGAGATTGGGAAGTGCGATCGTCAGCACAATGTTAAGTTTTGCAGCCTTGTCACTAGCAGCAGTTGACAAAGCACAAGCCGCCGTCCTCACCTATAATTTTCAAGTAGAACAGGGTGGAGGTAGTGGTTTTTTTAAGTTGAGTAATTCCTCACTGACAGGCATAGGATCTGAACAAATTGCAGTTGGTGAGGGAAGATTTAACACTACGATCACGGCCTCTGCCTCTAAAAACTACTACGATTTAGCAGGGGCGATAGCTTTATTTTTTCAAGGGGATTTTCGCGGACTGCAAACAGGTTACTACGAAAGAGAGATTAGAGAAATTGACCTTCCCGACGTACCAGGAGGGCCTTTTTACGCCAAATATGACAGCAGGGCATTTTGGTCTATGGCTACCAATGGGGTGAGCAGTAATGATAGGTGGACATCTTATTTCTCGGGGTATCGTGAGACAATAGTTAGCGACAGGAACCGTGTACTTGCCATAAGCGATCGTAGAATTATCAACAATGCCCCAGTTTCTTACACCCTAGTGGATACCGAAGCTGAACCTGTTCCCGAACCAATTACGATCGCAGGGACAGCTTTAGCATTGGCAGGTTTAAGCTGGTTAAAACACCAGAAAAAAATTGCAGCTTGACGCGCGCGGCTGTTAACAATTAAGCAGTCAGCAATCATTTTTCAGAAGAAATACGAGTTGCAAAATTTTGATCGCGATTGGGAGACAAAGCCCTGGCTTTCAAAATCGCTGCTACCAAAAACGCATAGGACAAAACTCCCACCATAGCCAGCAACAGCACACTGACGGTTCCAGACGCATTCCATAAAGCATGAAGTGCCGAAGCGCTGAAATAACCTACGCCCAAAATTTGCCAGCGTTTCCTTGGTTTGAGAGCGCTTAAACCGATAAAGTATCCGAAATAGCCACTGTAAGCCATGTGCCCGGCTGCGGAACCCAAAATTCGGGGAATTAGCAACTGCAACCCTACTAATTCAGCCGCTTCTGGCCCCGCTTGCAGGGTGATATTTTGAATGATATTGGGAACGTACTGCCCCAAGGTTTCTAATAGTGTAAAGCCAACTGCCGAGGCACTTCCTAATAGTATTCCGTCTAAAGGTTCCCAGACGCCAATGCGATCGCGCCACGGATTGCGCAGCCAATTCCCCAGCAACATCGCGCCCAAAACTGGCAGGGCTTTTAGCAATTCTTCCATCAGCCCAGCCCCGAAAAACATTCTGATTAAGAAAGATAAAAAGTTAATTTGTTCGCCTTCAACTGGCAGTCGCCCGGGCAAAATTTCTCGAAATACTAGGATAAAGCCAATCAATAACGGGCTGAGTAAAATTAAGACGGTAGCTAAAGCGGAACCGAGCAATACCCACCAAGGCTTGTGCTTGCCGCACAGTTGATATATAAAATAGTAAGCTGCGCCGGAAAGGTAAGCAGCTAGCAACAAATTAAAGGCTACGGAATTTCCCACTGCTACGAACATCGACACGACACAAATAACTGTGGCAATGCCGGGATAGAGATAAGCTTTTTGGCTTAATTGTTTGCCGGTGGAGGCGATTGGAAATAATTGAGTAAAAGTGAGAGCTTCGTGTTCGCCCGCATTATAAAATCGTTGATTTGTTGTGGCAAACTGTTGCTGATTTTGGTTTTTGTTGAGGGGAGTTTCAAATATAAATTCAGGGCCGTCAGTACCGAGACTGATGCGATCGCCCATTTCTAATGTTTGACAGCCTTGCAGCTTTATACCGTTGATATAAGTTCCGTTAGCGCTGCTGAGGTCGCAGATTTCCCATCTAGGAAAAGTGCCTTTAGCTAGGGGGCGGATTGTGGCGTGGCGGCGGGAAACCATACCATAGGCGATCGACTCTAAAGCTATTTGACAATTTCTATCTCGCCCGATCGCAACTTCGTGAGTTTGAGAAAGCTGGTACTTTTCTACTTGCACTTGCGCAGCACCTTTGATTAGCACTTGTCGCAAAAATCCTATTTCATTAGTCATTAGTTATTAGTCATCAGTTATTAGTTATTAGTTATTGGTTATTCGTTATTGGTTATTAGTTATTAGTTATTGGTTATTGGTTATTGGTTATTCGTTATTCGTTGTTAGTTAGTATCCGCTCAATAAATCGGGTAGACTACCATATTGGGAACGACTTTGCGATTTTCTAGGCTCGTCATTAAGCGATTTCCCCCGATTTATTGAGCGAATACATCAGTTATTAATCATTAGTTATTAGTTATTTGTGATTGATGATGGGCGAGCAGTTATTAGTTATTCGTAACAATCAACAACTAACCACTAATCCTCAACAACTAGGAATCAACAACAAGTAATATAGGAAAACTCACCAATAACCAATAACAACTAACTACTAACTACTGACTAATGACTAATGACTAATCATAAATTTGCTCTGGCATCCTGAACGGCTGCATAGAAAAATATACCTGTTAGCGGTATGCTGAGCGCGAGGATGATACCCGTAACTAAATTACCGAGTTGAGCTTCTCCCGAAGAGAGCTCAAAGATTGAGCCGACTGCTGCGATCGCCGTAATGCACGAAAGAGCTAACAATAAACCACTTTTCGGAGTTCCTGCCATCATACTGATTTTACTGCCTTTGGCGAAAATTTGTTTTTGACTAATTCTTCATTCAGTGCCAGTTTGTTTTCTACTCTGTCTACAAACAGCACTCCGTTGAGGTGATCCATTTCGTGCTGAATTGCCCTGGACAGTAATTCAGTCGCTTTCAGGGTTTGAGGACGGCCGTATTCGTCACGATAAGACAGTTCAATGACTTCTGGACGTTTGACTTCTAAATAGACTCCCGGAATGCTCAAGCACCCTTCTTGCAAGATACAGACTTCACCGCTGGTACTTTTGATAGTAGGGTTAATCAAAACCAACGGGGGTGTTTCAGGATTGTCCGGTTCGCAGTCAAGCACGATGACTTGTTTGTTCACTCCAACTTGAGGAGCTGCTAAACCGATGCCTTCAGCACTGTACATCGTTTGCAGCATTTCTCGTACGAGCAGCCGAATTTCTGCATCGACGCTTTTAACGCGCTTTGCTGGCTGTCGCAGGACGCGATCGCCTAATGTGTATATTGTTAGAGGCGGTTTTTCTAACTTTTTCTTTTCCACCAAAACCTGAACCGTCATAAAACCTCGCGGGATGTTTGGAAATCCCCAACGAAAGCTGTTGGGGATGAAATTGGAACCAATACTATTATTTTCAATATTAATCTAATTTCAGGTAGCCATGACTGGAAACGCACCAAACCAACGGCCGATTATTTTTCTGGGGTTTTCGCCTGCTTTAGTGGTGGTAGAGCTCGCAGGGGCGATCGCAATTTTACTGTCGATTTTGCTTATTGTACAGTTTTGGGAGGTTTTGCCCGATCGAATTCCGATTCATTTCGGGTTTTCTGGGCTGGCTGATGCTTGGGGCGACAAAGTGACCATTTGGATAATGCCGGCGATTGCTGCCATTATTTTTGGGGTTTTAACTGCGGTATCTCGCTATCCGCATACTTTAAAATATCCCGTACCGATTACTTCGGAGAATGCGCGTCGGCAATATCTGGTTGGGCGAAGCCTTTTGGTTTGGCTGAAAGCGGAGGTTTGTTGGCTGTTTGCCTTTGTGGTGCGGCAACAAATTCTTGTAGCTTTGGGTAATACTCAAAGGTTGAGCATGGAGTTGCTTTTAGGAATAATTGTTGTGATTTTGGGAACGGTTGGTGTGTATTTAGTCAAGGCTTACTTGGCTCGCTAGATGTAGGTAAATACCGTTGATGAAAATGGTTTGTAGTTAGGACTTTAGTCCTTTCTTATGAAATCTTGAAGAAGGACTAAAGTCCTCACTACGAACGGATCGGCTAACTCATCAGATATGTTTGCTGACTGTTCATCGGCAATACTCGCAACCGTCGATTTCTCAAATCGGGTTCTAATCCTAGTTCTTCCATTGGAATCACGCCCAGCAAAACAGCGGAAACGCCTTCGGGCAATTCTAAACAATCAAATCTACCTTCTCTACCCTCTACAATAATTTGAGCGTCGGCAAAAATCCGACCTTTTTTGATGCCAGCCGATGTTTCTACATCTCTTTCTCCCACCTGTATTAAGCCTAACTGGCTAATAATAGGAGCTGGCAAGGAAAGCAGAGTTGCTCCAGTATCGACAACAACGTTATCCAGCGTAACAGAGCGAACTTCCTCAGTAGAAATAAATCCCCGTTCTGCCATAACTCGATCGATGCGATTCGTGACGGTGATTGTAGTGATTACTTGACCCATTTGTTTTTCTTGAAGATTGGGGAGTACCAGGGTCATATTATGTTACCTCTTTGAGTGTAATTAGTGGATATTTCTATTGTAATGCTATCTAGAAGGGTGCTTGGTTAGTTACAATCGTTTTAGCGATCGCCCAAAATTAGAATTTGCCTCAACGCATGACACCAGAACCCAACTCTTCTCAACCCAATCCTCCTGAGTCAAACGTGACTGTAGAAAGTCTTAACGGTGCGAGCCATAACGTTCCAGGGGAGCCAGCGATCACCGTCGCTGCTGGCGAACATGAAAACCTTATATGATATAAATCACCGGCTATTTTTCCGGTGCCGCGGTAAACGCCGATCAACTAAGCCATCAGATATGTTTGCTCATCGTTCATCGGCAATACTCGCAACCGTCGATTTCTCAAATCGGGTTCTAAGCCGAGTTCTTCCATTGGAGTCACGCCCAGCAAAACAGCGGAAACGCCTTCGGGCAGTTCTAAACAATCAAATCTACCTTCTCTCCCTTCTACAATAATTTGAGCGCCTGCAAAAATCCGACCTTTTTTAATACCAGCAGATGTTTCTACATCTCTTTCTCCTACTTGTCTTAAACCTAGTTGGCTAATAATAGGAGCTGGCAAGGAAAGCAGAGTTGCTCCGGTATCGACAACAACTTTGTCGAGTACCGCACAACGAACTGCCTCGGTAGAAATGAATCCTCGTTCTGCCATAACTAGATCGATGAAATTCGTGACGGTGATTGTAGTGATTACTTGACCCATTTGTTTGCCTTGAAGATTGGGGAGTACCAAAGTCATATTATTTTACCTCTTTGAGTATAATTACTGGAGATTTCTATTGTAATGCTATCTAGAATCGTGCTTGGTTAGTTAAAATCGTTTTAGCGATCGCCCAAAATTAGAATTTGCCTCAACGCATGACACCAGAATCAAACTCTTCTCAACCAAATCCTCCTCAGTCGAATGTGACTGTAGAAAGCCCTAACGGTGCGATCCCTACAGTGCCCCCAGAATCAGCGACAATCGTCGTTAGTGCTGAACCGGAAAAACCGCTGCCGCCACCTCCTCCAACCCGCAGGGTTTTATTGCCGCAGCAGCCAGCACAAACGACTGCTGAGATGTCGGGTTCTGTGCTGACGCTGGGGTTGATCGCAGCGATGATTTTTGGACTCGCCAATGACAACATTTGGCTGGGCTTAATTGGGGCCATCGGTGCGATCGGCATATCGCTGCGGATGATGTGGCCGAGTTGGGGTAAAATCTGGGTAGAGGTAATTCCCCCGGCTTGGCGCACCCTGATCGTCGCCTGCTTTGGGCTGTTAGCTGGGATTGTGGGCTTGCTGATGCTCAGCGGTAGTAATACTGAACCGGGAAGCCGCAACATCCAAATTAACTGGGACGCTATCGGAGCTCTCGGCGAGTTAATTGGCGCTTTGGGTCAAATTTTGATCGCAATTTTGGGCGTTTATGTGGCTTGGCGTCAGTATGTGATCTCGAAAGATTTGACGATTCAACAAAACAGAATTACGCAGCAGCAAACAATTGATGCTTATTTTCAAGGGGTTTCGGACTTAGCCCTTGATGAACAGGGATTTTTGGAAGATTGGCCGCAGGAAAGGGCGATCGCGGAAGGCCGCACGGCTGCGATTATGAGCAGTGTGGATGCTGAAGGTAAAGCTAAAATTCTGCGGTTTTTGTCGCAGTCGAGGTTGGTTACTCCTTTGAAGCGCGATCGGCTGTTAGGCCGCCCCATCCTTGACGGCAACGGTGGCTACGCTGAAGACAGAGCTCATGGTATTCGCGTCATCGATCTCAATGTCATGTTAGCGGGTGCTGACATGGCTGGCACTGATTTGCGATGGACTGATTTGAGCGAAGCCAACCTCGTGCGGGTGAATCTCAACAAGTGCGATTTAGTCAAAGCCAATCTCTCGCGCGCTGTCTTGTACGACGCCAATCTCTCGCGCGCTGACTTGAAAGGGGCGAGGTTATTCTACGGCTCGCTCGAAAGTGCTTCGCCCCGCACCCGCAACGAATTTCCTGACTACAAAACTGGTGAAAATACTGGTGCTGTGGTGGAACGTGCTGATTTCACTGGTGTTAAGCGACTGTCGGATGAGCAGCGCCACTACTGCTGCGCTTGGTGTGGCTCGAAGTCAAGAGATAGTATTCCCGGTGGCTGCGAAGGTATTCCGAATAAACTCGGGCGGTGACTACTCCACACACTGATGCTGTCACGCATTTAAATTGTGGCGTTGCTGATTCTGGGTATGATTCA
>JAJAYT010000535.1 GCA_026786085.1 Microcoleus sp. CAN_BIN18
CTCACCTGCCTCCGCAGGTTGAAGATCGGACGTACGGTTGAAACCGGGTCTAAACAAACGATGTCCTCTCCTAGCGAGGGTGTAAAGAAAATAACGCAATTTTAACGGCCCGGTCTTCAACCCGCGGAGGCGGGTTTTGTTTGTATAGACGCGGTTTCAACCGCCCGGTCTTCTGAACCGTATTGGCTTCTAAACAATCGGAATCGTAAAGTGAAATTCGCTTCCTCGGTCTTTTCCTGGGGAATCTGCCCAAATTTTACCGCCCCAGCCGGCGACAATCTGCTTGCAAATTGCTAATCCCAAACCTGTACCGCCGGCGCTGCGCCGCAATGCTCCTTCTTCTTGATAAAATCGATCGAATACTATTTTTAAACTGCTCGCCTCTATTCCCCGCCCCGTATCGGCTACAAGCACTTCTACCATCTGAGAGCTGCTGCATTGCGCCCTTATGGTGACGCTTCCCTGCGGTGTGGTGAACTTGCAAGCGTTGTCTAGCAGCTTGGAGAGCACTTCCACCAACCACTCGCCGTCAGCTTGCACTAGAGGCAATTCTTCGGATACTTCGGCGATAATTTGCGGCAACTTGCGATCGACTCCGCCGCGCGATCGCACGCTGCTGAGGGCCAAATCAACGCATTCTTGTAATGTTAGTGATTCTACATTCCATTTAACTCGCCCGCTTTCTAAGTGAGAAAGTGTTAAGAAGTCCTGCACGAGTTTGCGCATTCTATCGGCATCACCGAGGGCAGTTTCTAACATGATTTGCCGCAATTCTTGGGGCATATCTGGCTCGGAGTTCAGACTTTCTAGACATACTTGAATCGTCGAAAGTGGAGTGCGGAGTTCGTGACCGGTGATGGCAATTAGATTGCTGCGAGTGCGGTCTAATGCTTCTAATTGTTGGTTGAGTTCTTCTAAATTAGCGTAGGTTTCGGCTTGAATTAAGGCTGCTCCGAGTTGGGTGGCGATCGCCTCTACGAGAGCAATTTCGTCTTCTTCCCAAGGCGAAGTCGATCGACATTGGTGCATTTCCACCATGCCCAACACCCGCCCATGATAAAGCACTGGCACCATTAACCAAGAAATAATCTGCCAATTTTTGACAGTTTTTTCTAGGAATTTTGTATTGACAATCAGTGGGTCTTGTGCTGTGTCTTGGATATAAACTCGCTCTTGGCGCGCTACCGCATCGCGGAATATGGGATTTTCCTGCAACGGCCAAGTCTGATTTAGGAGAGAATTGTCGCCCTGACGCAAAAATTCGCGATCGATTTTGACCGACACGTCTGTGGCTTTGCAGCGATAAATCAAACAGCGGCTGGCTGACAAAGCTGTTCCCAATTCTTGCACTGCGACTTCCACAATTTCTTGCGGGTTGAGAGACTGCCGCATGGCGGTGGTAATTAGGTTGATCAGCCGTTCTTTGCGTTCCTGGGCGGCGATCGCACTGTATGCTTTGAGCAGTTTGTGCTGGCCTGATTGCAAGTAGGTGACTAAGCGTTCGGTAAAAGCGTCGCTCAATTTGGGATTGGGAATTTTTGAGTCTTTTGCCGCACTTTTGTCGGGTTTGGTGGCTTTGGAAGCGGCGGATTTCCGCGTTTTTTTCGCTTTTGCCAGATTGTAGGTAGTTCGCGCTCGATCGATCTTTTCGGTCAATTCCGGGCGATATTTGAGAATTTTATCGAGCAACAATTCGGCAGCTTTGCAGCTTACCTCCCTGTCGAACGTCCAAATTCCTTCAAATCTACGAGCTTGATCTATTAATAGCGGATCGCGATCGTCATGGTTGTCGATCGGCACAAATTTTTCTTGACAAATCAGACAAGTTGAGTAGTGTTGGCCGAGTACGACTAAGTGCCACTCTTTACTTAATGTGTCCTCCGGTGCAAACGCCACAGTTTCGTGATGTTCCGAGGAATTTTTAAACTCAGTTTCCGGTGATGATAGCACGTATACCTGAGAGGAGCGATCGGCAATGCGCCGATAGCGGTGAGCCTCATGGCGGTAGAAGCGCTCTTGCTGAAAGCTGGCAATGACTAGCGGTTCGTCGTCGGAGCCCGCCAAAACCAAGTCTTCCATCGCGTGAGACAGCGCTGTCATGGAAGATTTGAAATAAATTTGTGCCCGCAGATGGGGCAAAGCTTGCAGAAGTTCTGCCAGTAGCGAAATTGGGACGATCATCTAGCCTTCAACGTGCATTTTTGCCGATGATGAAACAGGAGCGATCGACAAAAGTTTTCGATCGCTCCCTTCTTAGTATCTCTCAAAAGTCACTATTAATTAGCGGTTAATTGGAAACTAACAGCCGATTATTTTTTTCAGAGCGATCGCCCGTGAGTATAAATGCTGTGGCTGCCATCGCTCAAGCTAGTTCGCCACCTTCGTCGCTGCCGCCGGGAGATGATTTGTAGAGAGCATCCAATTGTTCGCGGGCGTCTTGGACAGTCAGCGAACGCATCACTAACAGGGGTTCGTTAACAATGTTTCCGTATTCGTCTAAAAGTTCTGGATGGGGTACGGCTTGAGAGCGAGGATAGCGATTGTTTCCCCTGAATTGTTGGGGGCGCTGGGACTCCATACCTACTGTAACTAGACTGCGGATTAAGTTACCGACGGCCAGAAAAGCCAGAACGGTAAAAGCTAAAATATAAAGCAAATGCAACATTATTTTCTCCTCCGGGCTAAACAGCCACAGCAATTTACAAATGTGTTTCAGCAAGTAATGACTTATTAACTGGAAATTTGTTTGAGGTTGTCAAGTGAGCCACGACATTTCCTGTTTAGGATCTGACTGTGGGTTTAACTTGAACTTGCCTTTTTATTTTCCAGGGGGAGCCGACTGCAACGATCGAAAGCGTGCCGATACTTGCCAGCATTCGGCGAGTAGTCTGTGCCACGGCATCAGTGCTGCGGTTTCAATTGCAACTTGACCTCCGGTTGCTTGAAATAGAGCTTTAGCCGCGCCTACTTCTAGCTGAGCTTGCTTGACTCGCGCCAGTAAGTCAGATTGATCTTCGCCACTCAGAAAGTGAATTTCCTCATTTTCCAAAAGTTTGGTCGATCGCTCGAACCAGTATTTAAAATTCTCTAACAGCGGTTCTAGTAGGGATTTGAGCAACTCTGATTCTGGCAAATTGGAATTAAGCATGGATTAAAATTGGGTTATTTATTTATTCTAACCTTAAACGTGCTTTACAAATTGTAACATATTTTTAACAAAAATTCAATAATTTCACAAAAATTAGCAAGTGTGCATAAATTTAACAGTGTCAACAGCTCTTGTAGGGTGCGTCAGTTATTGTAGGGTGCGTCAGCGGGCTGAATGTGACGATTACCTACTCAAGAATTTTCCCCGCTGACGCACCCTACGGTTAGTTAGCTCAACCGGTGCGCAGTGCACACCCTACTTAACCGGTGCTTACCGCCCACCCTACAAACTCTCACTCCTGTAAGAGTCCCCCCGCCGGAAGTCGGCGGTTGCTGTCCCAATCTGAGTAAGATAGAAGCAACTGCAACTCTCATTAATTGCTAATTCAGCCGATGTCTAGCTCAGAATCCATGAACGCTCCAGAACAGCCCGCTAAAATTGAGTTGCCCCGCACGAGTGAGTCGGAGCAGCTAAAAAAAATTCGCCACACCACATCTCACGTGATGGCGATGGCGGTACAGAAGTTATTTCCCAAGGCCCAAGTCACAATCGGCCCTTGGATTGAAAACGGTTTCTATTACGATTTTGATTGCCCCGAACCTTTTACTGAAAAGGATCTCAAGTCAATCAAAAAAGAAATGATCAAAATCATCAATCGCAAATTGCCTGTAACTCGGGAAGAAGTCAGCCGCGAGGAAGCGGAACGCCGAATTAAGGAGATTAATGAACCTTACAAATTAGAAATTTTGGCAGGTTTGATCGAACCAATTACTCTTTACCATTTGGGTGACGAATGGTGGGATTTGTGCGCTGGGCCCCATTTGGATAATACCAGTGAAATTAATGGAAGGGCGATCGAGCTAGAGAGTCTCGCGGGTGCATACTGGCGCGGCGACGAAACCAAAGCTCAATTGCAGCGGATTTACGGCACTGCTTGGGAAACACCCGAACAACTCGAAGCCTACAAACACCGCAAAGAAGAAGCATTAAGGCGAGATCATCGCAAACTCGGCAAAGAATTAGGCTTATTTATTTTCGCCGATGCGGTGGGCCCCGGTTTGCCTTTGTGGACACCCAAAGGCACGATTTTGAGAAGTATTTTAGAAGATTTCTTGAAACAAGAACAAATCAAGCGCGGTTATTTGCAAGTTGTGACTCCGCACATCGCCAGAGTCGATTTGTTTAAAGTTTCTGGACATTGGCAGAAATACAAAGAAGATATGTTTCCACTGATGGCGGAGGATGAGGAAGCGGCAGCAAATGAACAGGGTTTTGTGATGAAACCGATGAACTGCCCTTTTCACATTCAAATTTACAAAAGCGAGTTGCGATCCTATCGGGAATTGCCGATGCGCTTAGCGGAATTTGGGACAGTTTACCGCTACGAAAAATCGGGAGAATTGGGCGGTTTAACGCGGGTGCGTGGCTTTACGGTGGATGATTCCCACTTATTTGTCACGCCGGAACAGTTGGATGCTGAATTCTTGAGTGTGGTGGACTTGATTCTGTCAGTATTCAAGAGTCTGCAACTGAAGAATTTTAAGGCGCGTTTGAGTTTCCGCGATCCGAACAATTTAGAAAAATACATCGGTTCCGATGAAGCTTGGGAGAAGGCGCAAGGTGCCATCCGCCGCGCGGTGGAAACTTTGGGAATGAATTATTTTGAGGGAATTGGGGAAGCGGCTTTTTACGGCCCGAAACTCGATTTCATTTTCCAAGATGTGTTGGATAGAGAATGGCAATTAGGAACTGTTCAGGTAGATTACAATTTGCCCGAACGTTTTGATTTGGAATACGTTTCTGAAGATGGGACTCGCCAGCGTCCGGTGATGATTCACCGCGCTCCTTTCGGTTCTTTGGAGCGCTTGATCGGGATTTTGATCGAACAGTACGCTGGGGATTTCCCAATATGGTTAGCGCCGATTCAGGTGCGGTTGTTGCCTGTGAGCGAGGAGTTTTTGCCGTTTGCTAAGGAAGTAGAAGCGAGGATGAAGGCGCTGAATATTCGCGCGGAAGTTGAGAGTAGCGAGCGTTTGGGTAAGTTGATTCGCAATGCTGAGAAGGATAAAATTCCGGTGATGTGTGTTGTGGGTGCGAAGGAGGTTGAGGCGAATAGTTTGAATATTCGGACTCGTGCTTCTGGGGAGTTGGGGTCGATTTCGGTTGATGAAGTTCTTGGGAGGTTGCAGGCTGCTATTAGTAGTTATGGCGATTTTTAGGGGAGTTTTTTAACCGCAGATGCACGGGGATTAACGCAGATGATTGTTTGATATTGTCTGCGTTTTTCTAATCTATCGGGTAAAATGATAGTAAACGGGAGGTAAGATCATGCCTAATCCATTTCCGGGGATGAATCCCTATTTAGAAAGTCCTGATTTTTGGCCCCAAGTACATCACTTGCTAATTAGTAGCATTTTTGAATCATTAGTGCCGCAGTTGCTGCCAAGATATATCGTCGATATTGAAAAAAGGGTTTATGAGATTAGCGGGGAAAATTCCCTATTAGTGGGGATTCCTGATGTCACCGTGCAGCGCTCTCCAATTCAAACAAACCCTACTTCTTCTAATATCGCAGTTGCCGCACCACCTGTGACAGCTTTGAAAGTAAGACTGCCAGTACCTATCGAATGTAGGGAAGCCTATCTAGAGGTTCGAGATACAGAAACTAGGGAAGTTGTGACAGTGATTGAAGTGCTGTCACCCGCGAACAAGCGTCCTGGGAAAGGGCGAGAAATGTATGAAGAAAAGCGAGAAAAGGTGTTTGGTAGTTGGACTCAGATGGTGGAAATTGACTTGCTGCGAAGTTACCAACCTCTGCCAGTTTTTGGGAATGAGATTGAGGGAAGTTATCGAATTTTGGTAAGTCGAACAAATCAAAAGCCTTTGGCAGATTTGTACCTTTTCAATTTACCCAATATGATTCCTCAATTTCCATTGCCTTTGCGCCCAGGCGATGCGGAACCAATTGTAGATTTACAAGCGTTATTAAATGGGGTTTACGATCGCGCAGCCTATGATTTTAGAATCGATTATACTACCGAACCCGTGCCACCACTTGCTGAACCCGATGCTGTTTGGGCTGATGCTTGGTTGCGGGAGAGGGGATTGAGAGGTTGATGTAGTGGAAAATTTCAACAATATATTACTATGCCTAATCCATTTCCGGGGATGAATCCCTATTTAGAAAGTCCTGACTTTTGGCGGGCGGTTCACAATCGGTTGATAGTGGCGATCGCAGATTTTTTGACTCCGCAACTGCTGCCTAAGTATTTAGTGGACATCGAACAAAGAATTTATCAAATCAGCGGGGAAGATGCTTTATTGGTCGGTATTCCCGATGTGGCCGTACAGCGATCGCCAATTCAAGCAACTTCTAGCACTGGAAATGTCGCTGTCATGTCGCCGCCTGTGACAGCTTTGAGAGTGAGAGTGCCTACAACGGTGGAAGTTAGAGAAAGTTATTTGCAGGTAATAGAACAGGAAACTAAGAAAGTAGTTACAGTAATAGAAGTGCTTTCGCCGACGAACAAGCGCGGCAAAGGGCGGGAGATGTATGAGGAAAAACGGTATAAGGTGTTCGGAAGTCGATCGCACTTAGTGGAAATTGACTTGTTGCGAAGTTACCAACCTTTGCCTGTTTTTGGGAATGATATTGAGGGAAGTTATCGGATTTTGGTGAGTCGGGGAGATTGTCGCCCTATGGCTGATTTGTATTTGTTTAATCTACCGGATGCAATTCCGGCTTTTCCTTTGCCTTTGCGTGGCGGCGATGCTGAACCAAGTGTAGATTTACAGGGGTTGTTGAATGGATTGTACGATCGCGCTGCCTATGATTTTAGAATCGATTATACCGCCGAACCCGTTCCTGCGCTGTCGGAATCCGATGCTGTTTGGGCTGATGCTTGGTTGCGGGAGACGGGGTTAAGGAGTTAATATTGTGGAAATTGTCAACAATATATTGCTATGCCTAATCCATTTCCGGGGATGAATCCCTATTTAGAAAGTCCTGACTTTTGGCCCGAAGTTCATCACGGGCTGATTAGTATGCTTCAGGAGTCATTGGTTCCCCAACTGGTGCCAAAATATCGAGTGGCGATCGAAAAGCGCATTTATGAACTCAAGGGAGAACAATCTCTGTTAGTGGGAATTCCTGATGTTTCTATTCAGCGCAATCCTACTCCCAGAAATTCAAATTCATCTAATGTAGCTGTCGCGACACGAACTGCTACGCCTTTGAAAGTCGGATTACCGATGTTTGAGGAGGTGAGAGAAGCGTATTTGGAGATTAGAGATATGGCAAGTAAGGAAGTTGTGACGGTGATTGAGGTGCTTTCACCTGCTAATAAACGTCCGGGAAAAGGGCGGGAGATGTATGAGGAAAAGCGGGACAAGGTGTTCGGAAGCCGATCGCACTTAGTGGAAATTGACTTACTGCGAAGCTACCAACCTCTACCAGTTTTTGGGGACAATATTGAAGGAAGTTACCGGATTTTGGTGAGTCGGGCAGATTGTCGTCCCACGGCTGATTTGTATTTGTTTAATATACCAGATGTGATTCCGGCTTTTCCTTTGCCTTTGCGCGACGGCGATGTGGAACCAATTGTGGATTTACAGGCGTTGTTGAATACGGTGTACGATCGCGCCGGATATGATTTTACCCTAGATTATACGCCCGATCCCGTGCCTGCGCTGTCGGAGCCCGATGCAGTTTGGGCTGATTCTCTGCTGCGCGAAACCAGCCTCCGACCATCTGAAACCTAAAAAATCCTACACAAAACGTTACATATTTGTTAACATCGTGGCGAGTCTGTCCTCAACAGCCTCTCTGTTAACCTCCTAAACTAACCACTATGAATCAACCTCCCTCAACAACTCCCGCCTCCGCAGAGTCCGTCGCCGAAACTGCGACACCGCCGACAAACAATGCACCTCCACCGAGTTATGTCAAGCTGGCGATGCGGAATATGGTTCGCAAGCGCGCGACTTCTCTGTTTCATTTTGCGTTGACGGCGGCCGGACTTTTGGGCGTACTCGTCGGTTTGGCTTTTCTCGATCGATATTTCATCTACTAGAATACCCGGCGGTTGAAACCGCGTCGATACAGACACTCACGCGCCTCCGCGGGTTAAATACCGCGCCGTTTGATGTGATCGTGCGATCGACCCGTTGCAATATTCAACAGATTCCTGTACTCTGCCTGCTAAAAGCAAAAAGTCCCCGCCGCCCGATCGCACACTCTAAAATTGTAAAAAAAATTGAATATATTGCTTGACAAGAGATGCGAAAAATGCTAATTGAGGTGAACGTCGAAGACTGTTATGGACTCGCCCAACCGTCCGCCGACACCGACAACCGCCCTGAGAGTGCGCCCAGCGGGGAGATTTCAGCCGAAACCTGGGAAAATTGGTTTAGCGTTTGGCTGGAAAACCAGGAGGCGGATGTGCCAGTGGCCCCAGGCTACGAAGTCAGCTTGCGTCTAACCGCCGATCCTGATATCCAAGCCCTCAACGCCCAGTATCGTCAACAAGATCGATCGACCGATGTACTAGCATTTGCAGCTTTAGAGGTAGACTGTCCTCAGCTAGAGGAAATGCAGTCATCGGAACCTCTATACTTGGGTGATATTATCATCTCGATCGACACAGCGCAGCGACAAGCCCAGCAGCAAGGACATCCCCTGAAGACCGAACTAGCTTGGCTGGCATCCCACGGTTTTCTACATCTTTTGGGCTGGGATCACCCGGATGAAGACAGTCTGACTCAAATGCTCGATCGACAAGAAACATTGCTGCGGGCGATCGGTCTTGAGATCCAAACACCATAACTGACATTGATACTGATTTAACCAATCATGCCAAGCTCAACATAACTCTCTAAAATTACATCAAAACTTTACCAAAAGCTGAGGAAAGTTACCTAGACTTGATGAAGTGAATTTTACAAGTCTAGCTTGCATTCATTTTTGTAACTTAAAGTTGGTTGTTATGACAATAGATAGACCGTCAATTTCACCAAACATCCCACCGTTTGCGATCATGCCTCAAGACTCTTCCAGCCCGACAGTCCACGAGTCAAAAAAGCCCTTGAAATACAGGCGAGAACTGTCCTGGAAAATCGCCTCTAGTTTAGCGACGAGTTTTAGATACGCTTGGGGTGGGCTGACTTATGCGTTTGAAACTCAGCGAAATTTTCGGATTCACACTATTATTGGCACTTTGGCGATCGGACTCGGACTATTTTTGCACCTGAAACCTGTAGAAATATCAGTGATCGGTGTCACAATTGGTATAGTTTTAGCAATGGAATTGTTGAATACGGCGATCGAATCGGTGGTAGACTTAACCGTTGGGCAATCTTACCACGAACTCGCCAAAATTGCCAAAGACTGCGCTGCTGGAGCTGTTCTGGTATCGGCAATGGCCGCGGCGATAGTCGCTGGTGCACTTCTGCTTCCTCCGTTGTGGGAAGTGGTGCAAATTGCGATCGTCCGTTAGTAACTTATTGGCCAGGCAAATTTGAGGTTTTAGATGACCAATTTGAGATTTTTGGTTTTATTCCTACATATTGCAGCTATTTTTATTTGAGGCCTCTATCTAAAATCTTCAAACTATTGCTTTTAGACAGCGACTCAATCTAAAATCTAAAATCTCCCACCTAAAATCTAACTTAACCCGTGATTATAGTCATCGATAACTACGACAGTTTTACATACAATTTGGTACAGTATCTAGGAGAACTAGGTGCTGAATTGCCCGTAGCCAAAGAAGTCCAAGTCTACCGCAACGACCAAATCTCCTTAGCAGAAATTAGACGATTGCAACCCGCAGCAGTGGTAATTTCTCCAGGCCCGGGGCGGTCGGAAGATGCGGGGATTTCTCTAGAATTAATCAAAGAATTGGGGCCAACTTTACCAATTTTAGGCGTGTGTCTTGGACATCAAAGTATCGGTCAAGTATTCGGCGGGAAAATTGTTTATGCACCCGTATTAATGCACGGCAAAACTTCTCAGGTAGAACACGCAGGAGTCGGAGTTTTTGTCGGAGTAGAATCGCCGATGATTGCAACTCGCTATCACAGTTTGGTAATTGAAAAGCAGAGTTGTCCTGAAGTCTTGGAAGTTACGGCTTGGGTTGAAGACGGCACAATTATGGGTGTGCGGCATCGGGAATATCCACACATTGAAGGTGTACAATTTCACCCGGAAAGTATTTTGACGACTTCGGGAAAACAATTATTACGGAATTTCTTAAAAAGACTTTAAGAAGCAAGAAGGCTCTTCGGTTCGTAGTGCGGTTAATCGATCGCGCACAATATAAATCTAAAATCTAAAATCGACTCACTGTGTTTTGTGGTATAACAACAAACGACCAACACCCGACAACCCCAATCACAAGATGAAACGGCGACAATTAATACGTTACGCACAGACGGGTTTGCTAGCAGCTTTGGCGACTGGTTTGCCATCTGGATGGGAAAGCTATCAAGCTCAAACTACTGGTTCTTTGTCGATTCAGTGGTTGGGGCACACTTGCTTTTTGTTTACAGGAGGCGGTGCGAGGGTGCTGGTGAATCCTTTTCGCCCCCTGGGCTGTACGGCTGGCTATCGTTCTCCTAAAGTACCTACAGATTTGATTCTGATTAGCAGCAGATTGCTCGATGAAGGGGCGGTAGAAGGATTTTCGGGCAATCCCGGTCTTTTGTACGAACCGGGCACTTATCGATCGAACGGGCTGAAAATTCAAGGGATTCGGACGCAGAAAGACCGTGAGGGAGGAAGGCGATTTGGGGTTAACGTGGCTTGGCTGTGGCAGCAAGCCGGTGTTAAAATTTTACACTTGGGTGGAGTTGCTGGCCCGATCGGCATTGAAGAACAAATCTTAATCGGGCGGCCGGATATTTTGCTGATTCCTGTGGGCGGAGGGCCGAAAGCTTACACTCCGGCGGAAGCCAAGCAAACTTTGCAACTTCTGAAACCGAAGATGGTGATTCCCACGCATTACAAAACCCAAGCCGCCGATGCTGCGTGCGATTTGGTGCCGCTAGATCAATTCTTGGCCCTGATGGATGGTACGCCAGTACGAAGATCGAATAATGATACAATTTCTGTCAAATCTGCTGACTTACCCCAAACAGGTTCGGTGATTGAGGTTTTGAGTTACAGATTTAGCGGTTGACACTTTTTTCCTAAGTTTACGTTATATTAAGGGAGTTTTGGTCGATCGGGAATGCCAGAGATTTTTCTCTCTACCTTAGCCTCTTCAAATCATACCTTTTGTAGAGATTTGGCTAACACAAGAATTCATGTTCACTGTTTTACGTAGTAATAAGGAATTTCAACCGCAATGAAAAATCAAAACGTACCTAGCTGGATCAAACAACTCACAGGTTTTGCAGGAGTAATCGGCGCTAGCGCGTTGATTGGTTTCCCAGCTTGGGCTCATCACATTAACTCCAACACCAATGTTGCGAATGTAACTCCAACTCAACAAGTTGCAGGAAATGCGAAAACCGCCGCTTCGCCGGCACCAATAGCCGCCACTAAGGATATTGTCGCTATTGCATCTGGCGACCCTCAATTCAAGACCTTGACGAAAGCTTTGACAGTCGCAGGATTAGTTCCAACTTTACAAGGAAAAGGCCCTTTCACTGTTTTTGCGCCGACAGACGCGGCTTTTGCTGCTTTGCCAAAAGGAACTTTGGATGATTTGCTGAAACCCGCCAACAAAGCCAAACTCACCAAGATTTTGACTTATCATGTTGTGTCTGGTGCAGTTCTTTCTACCAGCCTGAAGTCTGGTGATGTGCCGACTGTTGAAAAAACCCCGTTGAAAGTAGTAGTTAGCGGCGGCAAAGTTACTGTCGGTGGCGCTAATGTTGTGAAAGCTGATATCAAAGCTAGTAACGGCGTGATTCACGTAATTGACAAGGTTTTGATCCCTGCTGATGCAGCCAAGAAGTAAAAATAGCAATTTTTGCATCAATCAAATGAGATCAGATTTGGTTAATTGAACGCGAATTCAGGAAACGGCAGTGCCGTTTCCCTACAAACATAATCTCCGATTCTGTAGGGACACAACAATGTTGTGTCCTGATTTTTATGGCAATAAACGCGAATTCAGGACACGGCAGTGCCGTTTCC
>JAJAYT010000536.1 GCA_026786085.1 Microcoleus sp. CAN_BIN18
TCCTTTGATTGATGCGGACTAAAGTCCAAACGATCGAACCATTTTGAGCGCAATTTGTTGCAATTCTTCTCGATTGACTTTTCCTTGACAATTCCGGGGCAATTGTTCGACGACAATCCACTTTTTTGGCCGCTTAAATTTGCTCAACTTATCTTCTATTCCTGCTTGTAAGGCTGTGATAGTAACTGCGGAATTAGTCGGAACGTAAATTGCTGTTACTATTTGACCCCAATCTTTATCTAGCAAACCAATTATAGAAACATCAGTCACTAAATTAGTAGACTTAATAGCTGCTTCGACTTCCGCCGGAAATACGTTTTCGCCACCAGTGATAATTTTGTCGCTGTTGCGTCCGACAATATTTAGGTAATTGTTTTCATCAAAGAATCCTAAGTCGTCTAATTGCAAGTATTTGCGTGAAGCGAAGCTATCCCGCAGGGAATCGCCAAATTTGTCTGGATAATAACCCAAGGCTAATGATTTAGCATTTACTGCAATATTCCCAACTTGATTATCACACAATATCTCGCCCTTTGAACCACGAATTGTTACTTGAGCATGGGGCAAAATATGACCAGAACTATTATTTCCTGCTAGGAAATCTGCGGGTTTTAGTGTAGCAATTTGCGAGGCGGTTTCTGTCATGCCGTAAGTTAGAGCTAATTTGATTTGATACTTTCTAGCTATGTCTAAAAGTTCTGGCCAAGCGGGAGCACCGCCCAAAAGTACGGTATGAAATCGGGAAAGCCAATTAGCTGTATCGGGATTTTGTAGCAGGCGTTGCAGTTGAGTTGGAACTAAGGAAATGAAAAATTGTTCTGGTTCAATATGGGCTTTTTTACCATTTTCTAATTCTTTGAATGGCTTAATTGCCAGTTTTCCGGCGGTAGTAAAGGAACGCATAAATTGCATTAGACCGCTGACGTGGTATAATGGCAAAACGCAGAATGAGTTGATTTTTTCAAGTTCAAAATATTGTTGGAAACCTTGGACTGATGCTGTGAGTGTTTCCCAAGTATGGATGGCAAAACGGATTTTTCCCGATGAACCGCCGGTGGGAATCATAATTGATGGTAATTGGTCAATTTCTGGTGAATGGGATTCCGGCGAATGGAATTCGCGGCTATACAAACTAAGTCCGCCTCCGCGGACTGGGAGAGAGGGAAATCTTTTTTTAAAGTCAGTATTTTGTCCTAAAATTATGTCTGGTTGGACTAAATTAAAGACTTGTTGCCATTCTGATTTTACCCAGTTGGGATTGCAGAGAAAAATCTGGGATTTGGTGGCACGGGCGGCGATGAAACTGGCAATAAATTGGACTGGTTCTGATTCTGCTATGAAGATTGTTTGTGGTGTTTGCGGTGATTGATTTTGGGTTAATTGCTGAAATGTGCGATCGACAATCCGACCAATTTCGCAACTATCATTACCAATTAGCCAATTGTCGGGTAATTTGGATGTGATATCCAGAATATTTGTTGTTACATTTATTGCCATAGATGCTTTAACCAGGTTTCTTGATTTTTGTCGTCGAACCAGTCATCGGTACCGAAGCCTAATGCTCTAGAATTGGGAGATAATTCTGTTGCTAAATTCAATGCTGCTTGTCTGCCTATTTGGGTTTCAAATACTGAGGAGAAAACAGCGTCTATATTGTGGGTTTGACAAAATTTCCGCAGTTGGGATGGGGAACCGCAGATGGCTGGTTTGATGACGAAGATTCCGCGCCAGCCTTGATTGTAGCATTCTTGGATGCGATCGAGATTGGCGACAGACTCATCCAGGGCGATCGCGGTTTTGTACACAGCACTCAATGCTAGCATTTCATCAAATTGTGGTACAGGTAATGGTTGTTCTAAAAATTCAACTCTTACGGAAGAGTCGGGAATTTCTAAAATATTGTCGCAAGTTTTTAGCCATGTTTCAGCTTGTGAGTAATTGAGTCCGCCGTTAGCATCTAATCGCAAAAGTGGTTTTTGTCGATCGGCCAAATCATCCATTTCCTTAATTAACCGCTGAAAAACCTTTAATTCTTCCTCAATAGCAGCAACGCCAATTTTCCATTTAAACGTCCGAAATCCCTGTAACCAAAGCATTTGTAACGCCGATAAAGCTGTTTCACCAGCAGGTAATAAACCGCTGCACAGATTTTTGGGAATTTTGTCTTGACGGAGTGCATTTCCGACTGCTTCGGTGAGATTTTCCCAAGCTGACTCAAAGCCAAATTGACAAGCTGGTAATTCAGCGGAAATGGCGAAAATCATCTCTGATGAAATATTAGCCGGCAACTGGTGAAAAAAATCTAAAGCTTGGTCAAAACTTTCGGAACCAAACCAACTCAAAGGGGCAATTTCTCCCCAACCAATTTGACCATTTTCGTCAGTCAGTCTTAGGATAATACCTTCTCTAATATCCCAAATGCCGTGACTTGTTTGCAGTGGACGCTTAAATTTTCGCTGATAGGCGCGAAACTCGAATTTATAAATCATTTACTTTTTAATTAATCATAAAATTGTCTCACTATTTCGACAAATTTATCAGTATTTTCAAAATGGATATTGTGACCAGCTTTTGGTACAATCTGAAGACTGGCTGCGGGACACAAATTCGCAATTTCCGTATTTATAGTTTTAAATTTATCATCATATTCTCCCACTAGCAAGAGGAGAGGGATTTGATTTTGTGCTAGTTGTGCCCAGAGTGAGGGCTGGTCGCCGGTTCCCATGTTGCGGAGGGATTTTGCTAATTCGATCGGGTTATTTGCTAAACGGGATTCGATGAGTCGATCGAAATTGGGGGAGTTTTTTAAGGATTGGAACAAAGGTCGATCGTACCAACTTAATAAAAATTCTTTAAGGTTGCTATTTTCCAGCTTTTGTGCTATGTCTAAATCGGATTGAATGCGGTGCGATCGATCTTTTTCTGTCTTCAATCCCGGCGAAGCTGACTCCAGCACTACTTTCTCGAATCTATCAGGAAAATGTAATGTCATGTACAGCGCCAATCGCCCGCCCATTGAATAGCCTAATAAAAAACATTTGTCTATTTGTAAATCATCTAATAAGTTTATCAATGCTTTGGCTGTATTGGAAATATTGTAGCAACTTTCGTCGCCGTTAACTTTGGTTTTTCCGTGACCGGGAAGATCAACAGCGAGACAACAATAACTTTGAGATAGTAAGGAAATTATCGGACTAAAGTCTTGACTGTCGCAGGTAAATCCGTGGAGTAATAAAATTAGTGACTGATTTTTGTTACCAGTTAAGGAATAGTGAAATTGATAATTTTTAGATTTTTCCATATTTACTGAAATCTAATTTCCGCATCGCCAACAGAGATGACTGCTTGAAAACGAGTGAGAAAATCCATACCAAGAAGACCATCTATACGAAGATTCGGCGGTATATCGTGGGCAAATACGTCAAAGTTTTCTATAAATTGACCCACGCAATTAAACCAACATACATTAATTACAGGAACATAGATTCTTCCTTGGCCTGTAAAGATTTCTTGCCTGCGTAGAGGATTGCGTGAATCGTAACCCAAATCCTCTAATGTTTTAATTGGCAATATTGTATAGCTGGCTCCCGTATCCACCAGTAAACGCACTCGATACTCATTAGCCTCACCATTATTTCCACCAATGGTTGCTTGCGCCGTGAGCAAATTACGTCCGTGACGCAACAAGGGATAAGCTTTTTGATAATTTGACATTTTTGTTACAACATAGCTACTAAATTTTCAGGGATGGGGCCCGTGTATTCTATTGCCACCGATTTTCCCTTCCTTGACAAAGCATTATTGTACAGTAAATCGCGTTCCGGTGAGTGTGCTAAAACTGCACCTCGAATTACACTCAAATCCTCATCCAATTCAGTGTAAGCAATTAGCACCCACTCATCAGGATACAGACTAAAAATTTCTTCTAGGGGTATGATTTGGCTTATTTGTTCTTGCGTGCTCATGTTTTGCTTCTCCATGTTGGTGATTCAAGATCAAACTGTTTGTAGTAAGGACTTTAGTCCTGATTGACTAAAATCTTAGAAACAGGACTAAAGTCCTCACTACGAACCGTACTTCTATTTTACCGAAATTTTCGCTAATCGCCCAATCTACAAAACAAACCCCAGCGCCAGCAGCAAACCACTGGAAAAATGCAGCGCGACTGCGATAAACTTACAGTTGCTGACCTTTGTAGGTTGGTCGTGATAGTCTGTGACATGGCGGCAAAGGTCGATCGCAAAAAACACACTCCCAAAAATCAACAGCGTCCAAATTGGGAACATTCTCAGCGACACAAACAGCACAGTCAAAGCATAAATACTACCGCACAACCACTGCAATAATTCAGCACCTTTCTTTGTACCGAGTCGGACAATTGGTGATTTTTTACCCGCCGCCACATCATCCGCAACTTGATGAAAGTGCGAAGAAAATAAGATGATACTCGTAGTAATTCCCACGATTGTCGAAGCCGCAAAATTAGTTGTAGACCAAGTTTGAGTTTGACTGTAATAAGCAGCAGCAAGTGCTAGTGGCCCGAAGGTAAAAAAGCAGATAAACTCGCCTAAACCCTGATAGCCTAAACGGAAAGGTGGCCCTTGATAAGTGTAGCCGAGGGCGCAACACAAAACTACCAGCAAAATCACTGTTGGGTCTTGTTGCCACCAGCTTATGGCGCAGATTCCCGATACTCCGACAGCTAAAAATAGATTAGCCAACCAGAAAATTAAAGCTTTATTTCCGGTTAGATTAACCAAGGAATGTGCTTTATTTTTATCTATCCCTGTTTCCGAGTCAAATACATCATTAGTGAGATTCAGCCATGCTATAATTAAAATGGCTGACATTAAAAAAGTCGAAAATATTGACGAATTAATCGTTTTAGTTTCGGCAAAAGCAATTGCAGTTCCTACTGAAATAGGAATCACGGCAACGCTGTACATGGGTGGCTTGATTGCCGCCAGCCACAATTTACTATTTGGACGTTCAATTAACTGTGTTGTCATTCTACAAAATTGATTCAATTAATAGCAGTCTAGTAATTTTACAATTTTATTGGTTCAGTAGGTGCACTCTGTATCAGGTTGAGTGCGTGCGGGGATCTATTCAAAGGCTGTGGAGGTACTGAAACTGTGGAAGTATCGCGTCTGTAAGCGTTTGTGGGGGCGCTCGACTTTTGCGACAGTTACCCGATCGATCTATAAAGTTTTGTGTCTAAATGTTTCGTGCGATCGATCTAGCATCTGTTTTTTCCCCAACAGAGCCCAGTTGTAGAGGAAAACGTCAAAAGTGATGTTTGGCGATCGCCCGGAGCGTGCTTAGATCGAAATAGGGGTTCTAGCGGGACAAACTCGCACTCTTTCTGACAAATCTGCTATTCTCGCTTTCATGACAGTAATACCGCACCGCGCTAATCTTTTGCAAGACTGCAATCAACTGCATCAGTTGCTGTTAGATTGCCAGCAGTCTTTAACTGACAAATATCAAACAAAAATAGTTAATATTTCTCATGAGATTTACCCCATAGATCCGCTAGCTGTACTGCAAGAGATTTCGGCACCTTGTCAGCGGCATTTTTACTTTGAAAAAACAGATCCAATTCCAGAAAAAAGTTTTGCAATTGCCGCCCTTGATTCAGCAATCCATCTCACAGTAGCCGGAAGCGATAGATTTACCTTAGCGCAAAACTTTATTCGTTCAACACTTGCCAGTACAATTACCATTGGTGCGGAAGGGTTGCCATTTAGCGGGCCTCACTTTTTTTGTAGCTTTGCTTTTTTCGATGAGAATATCTACGACAATTCTTACTTTCCGCCCGCTACCATATTTTTACCAAAATGGCAAATTTCTCGACAACAAGATAGCTGCATCCTCGTCGCGAATGCTCTTATAGAAAAAGATATAAACGTTAAAAATATCGCTGAAAATATTTGGCAAACTTTTGATAAAATTGCATCTCGGAAATACCCTAAATTAGTTGATCGTATCAATAATTCGATATCTTTCAAACAAATACCCGTAAATGATGCCACTCAATTTAAAACATCTGTCAAGTCTGCATTAGAATTAATCGAGTCTAAATACTTTAGTAAGATTGTTTTATCCCAAGCCATAAATGTGATTTCTCAAACCAGCTTTAGTGTCATCGATTCATTGAACAACTTGCGCCTCAGTTATCCAGGTTGCTATGTATTTTCAACCAGTAACGGCAAAGGTCAAAATTTTATTGGGGCTAGCCCTGAACGCTTAATTAGCATTCACAATAATCAATTGTCAACAGATGCTTTGGCTGGTTCAGCACCGAGAGGGAAAACGGAAGCAGAAGATGCGAATTTAGCCAAAGGTTTATTGCAGAGTGAAAAAGATATTCGAGAACATCAAGTTGTGATTGATTTTATTGTCGATCGCCTGTCTAAACTTGGTATAACTCCCAATTTTTCCCCACTTCCCAGACTTTTACAACTATCAAACATTCAGCATTTGTGGACACCCATAACTGCTCAAATTCCGACTGGTATTCATTTATTAAAGATTTTAGCCCAACTGCATCCAACCCCAGCGGTGGCGGGCGTACCGAGAGATATCGCCTTAGAGCAAATTCGCCGCTGTGAAACGTGCGATCGCTCTTTGTATGCAGCACCCATCGGCTGGATAGATGCCCGTGGTAATGGGGAATTTGCGGTGGGGATTCGATCGGCATTAATCAATGGCGATCGGGCTATACTATATGCTGGTGCCGGTATTGTCGCCGGTTCGGAACCAGAAAAAGAACTAGCAGAAATTCAGCTAAAATTACAACCACTTTTAAATGCTTTAGTCTAGTTCATTATGATTGATTTCCGTAATACAAACACCCTCTGGGCTTCCATCCTAGCCGAGACATTGCAGCGACTGGGACTAACAACAGCGGTAATTTGTCCCGGTTCGCGATCGGCCCCGTTAACAATAGCCTTCGCCCAAAATAATCAAATAGAAACTATCCCCATACTAGACGAGCGATCGGCAAGTTTTTTTGCATTAGGAATCGCCAAAAAATCCGGTTTACCAACTGCACTAATTTGTACCTCTGGAACCGCAGCAGCCAACTTTTTTCCTGCGATAATAGAAGCAAGAGAAAGTCGAATTCCATTGCTAATATTCACAGCCGATCGACCTCCAGAACTGCGGGATTGTCATGCTGGACAAGCGATTGACCAAGTAAAAATGTATGGCAATTATCTCAACTGGCAAGTCGAATTAGCCATACCTTCTGCGGAAATAGCAATGTTAGGCTATTTGCGACAGACTCTAATGTATGCTTGGGATCGATCGCAATTTCCGACACCAGGGCCCGTCCACCTCAACATCCCCCTGCGCGATCCGCTAGTACCCGTTCCAGATCCTGCGGTACAATCCTTAGAAACACAATTTAATCCCGAAGAATTCTTTGCCAATTGTCAGTTATCAGTTCCCATTTGTCCGCTATCATTACCTAACAATGAATTACCAATCAAAGCATGGCAGCAATCCGAGAAAGGGATAATTATTGCAGGTGTAGCCCAGCCTCAAGATGCAGAAAAGTATTGTAGTGCGATCGCCCAAATGTCAAAATTATTAAACTGGCCAATTTTAGCAGAAGGACTCTCCCCACTCAGAAACTACGCCCAACTCAACCCCCATCTAATTTCCACCTACGATTTAATCCTGCGAAACCGCGAACTAGCAGAAAAATTAACCCCAGAAATCGCCATTCAAATCGGAGACTTACCCACAAGTAAAGAACTACGAAACTGGCTAGACAAAACCCAACCAAAACGCTACATAATCGACCCCAGCCACCACAATTTCGATCCCTTACACGGCAAAACAATTCACCTACGAACCTCCATAGAAAATCTCGCAACTAAATTAACTCTTGTCCCCCCCCTTGTCCAGGGTGATCTCACATCTCGCACAAACTCTTTTCCAGTCCCCCCCCTTCTTAAGGGGGGGTTAGGGGGGGATCTCCCCGAATATCTCCAACTTTGGCACAACACCGAAACCAAAACCAGACAAACAATAGACCAGAAAATGGCAGCAATCAACCACATCATCGAACCCA
>JAJAYT010000537.1 GCA_026786085.1 Microcoleus sp. CAN_BIN18
GACTCCGATCAAACAGCAACAGTTCGAGATTCCAGCACCGGGAACCGCCCCCACACCAGGAACTCCCCCCGCCACGCCACCAAACCCGAAACCAGCCACGCCACCGGGAGTCCGCACCGCGCCTTCCCAGCGCACGGTGCCATTTCCGGTGACTCCTGCCGATACCATCGAAATTAAGGCCGACAGCCAAGAATTTGATGAGAAGCAGCAAATTGTCACGGCGGTTGGTAGAGTCGTCGTGCGGTTCCGGCAAACTGTGATTGATGCCGATCGGGCGATCGTCAACTTAGTCACCCGCCAAGTGGTAGCATCCGGCAATGTCGCCTATACCCGCGGCCAACAAGTAGTGCGCGGGCAGCAGATGGACTTCAATCTCGGGCTCAACTCCGGTTCCGTCGAACAAGCAAGCGGCGAAATATTCCTACCCGCAGCAGGTAGCGAATTGACCCCCACACTACCCACAGATATTAGTGCCGGAACCATTCTCGAACAGCCTCTGAGCGATCGAATTACCAGCCAGCAGCCCCTGCGCGGAGTCAAATCCCCCGGCGCAGCCAGCGTGACCATCGGAGGTGGCGGACAGCTAGCAGCCCCCCAAGTTGTCGGCGCAGTCAACCGCATCCGCTTTGAAGCAGAACGCCTCGAACTTCTGCCAAACGGCCTCAGAGTAGCAACCAACATTCGGATTACTAACGACCCGTTTTCCCCGCCAGAATTTGAATACAGGGCCCGGAGGGCGACGATTAGAAGGATTTCGCCCACGGCTGAAGAATTAGTCACAAATTCGCCCCGCTTAGTATTCGACAACCGCGTCAAAATACCCGTATATCCCCGCAGGCAAGTCTTTGACAGCCGGCAGCAGAGCGGCCCGTGTTTGACCTTTGGCTACGACGGAGGCGATAGAGGCGGTTTGTATGCCGAGTGCGGTTTTCAGGTATTGCAAAACGGGCCGGTGCGGCTCACCCTGACACCCCAAATATACCTTCAGCGGGCAGTGGCAGAGCACGGCGGCAATCCGTTTTTTCCCGACAGCTACGGGCTCAAAGCGAAGTTGACCACTAGGCTCGGCCCCCGTACCAATATCGAAGCCTCGGCGATATTTCTGAGTTTTGAGAATTTCCCAAATTTGCCAGAAAACAGCTTTCGGGGCAATTTGCGCCTGCGCCAGTCGATCGGCAATCACAACTTAGCAGCAGAATATAGTTATCGCGATCGACTTTTTAACGGTTCTCTGGGCTTTCAAACCGTGCAGAGTAGCCTCGGGGCCGTCCTGACTTCCCCCGTCATCCCACTCGGAGGAACTGGCATCAATCTCAGCTACCAAGCCGGGTATCAATTTATCAATGCTGACACCGATCGACCAGACTTGCTCGAACCAGCGCGGGAAAACAACCGCATCGATTTAGGCCGCGCCCAAGCCAGCGTCGCCTTGAGTCGCGGCTTCAACCTGTGGGAGGGTCAACCGCTACCCCGCACTCCCACCCAGGGTTTGAAGTACACGCGCAACCCGGTAGTTCCTTTCTTGCAACTAGCCTTGGGAGTCCGGGGAGTTGGCACTTATTACAGCAGCGGCGATCGACAAAACTCGATCGCCAGCAGCATCGGGATTCAAGGACAATTCGGCCAGTTCTCCCGCCCTTTCCTCGATTACACTGGATTTAACGTGACTTATACTCAGGTAGCGCGGGACGGCATATCACCTTATTTGTTCGATCGCTTAGTAGATTTGAAAGTCCTATCTTTTGGGCTTGTCCAACAAGTTTACGGAGGGTTTCGAGTCGGATTTCAAAGTGCTATTAATTTAGACAGCAGGGAAACAATCAGTACAAACTACACTTTAGAATATAGCCGCCGCAGCTACGCAATTATTTTGCGTTTTAATCCTGAACGTCAAGTCGGCAGTCTGACTTTTAGAATTAGCGACTTCAACTGGAACGGCACTCCCCAACCTTTTTCCGGCGACGTGAAAACAGTAGAAGGAGGTGTGCGTTTATCCGATTAATTCAATTGGCTAATTGGTTATTAGTTATTAGTTATTAGTTATTGGTTATTGGAGCCAACAACGAACCACTAACAACGAACCACTAACAACGAACCACTAACAACGAACCAATAACAAATGACAGAAGTGACAGCAATATCTGCACAAGCAGCCGCTCTGCTGGTTCACTACGGTTTTGACCTAGGTGGCAAAAAAGCAGAGAAATTGGCTGGTGAATGGCTGACAAAGTATCCCGGCTATTGGCTGCGTTTAGCAGTAGTTGAAGCGCTTTATCAAGGGCGATACAAGGCTGTTTCTGTCGGACAGCTATTGAGTATGTGGCACCGAATGGGTCAACCTCTATATCATTTCAATCGCGAGTTTGAACGCTTAGTCTGCAACAATTTCCCTCAAGATTTAACCTCTGAAAGAGATCCTAAACTACCGCAAAACGATCTACTTTTATCGAACCCAGAATCGGAAGTCAGTGTCGCAGAGTTAGATTTGGTTGAGCCGTCAGAACCAAAGATCGATCGCGCGCCAGATGCAGAAGTCTCGAATACAGAGGCCCAGGAAACAGAAAAACTGCCCGCAGCCGACGATCGCACCAAAGAAAATACAGAAGTTGTAGTATACGAAGATGTGGTGATTAACGCCCTAGCCGATCGATCCGAGGTCGATCGCTTCTTAGTGGAAAAACCTGTGTCAAAATCATTCCCTGTTGTCAAACACACGGACTTTCACACCAAGTTAAAAGCCATTGCCAGAGAAGGTCGAAGAAAGAAAGGAGAAAGCAGAAAACAAAAATAAGATCAATTCCGGTTGAACTCATACATGACTGCTGACCCTTCGACCCAACGCAGGGCGTTTATCC
>JAJAYT010000538.1 GCA_026786085.1 Microcoleus sp. CAN_BIN18
ATGTACTTTTGTAATGTACTTTCAATGGGACAATTACCATTTCAAGCTTCACAATCCTGTACGCATAATGGTTGCCTTTGTTGGGCCTCCCTTGCGGGGTAACGTTAGCTTCGCCAAGGTTTTAAGAGCTTTTTAGACCTGCAACACTGTTTCAGTGACTTTAAAACTGTTTAATTGCAGATGACAGAGCAAGGAACTAGCTTCGCATCCCAGGGTGTCGTGACTCAAAAAACGTAGACCTCGAAAGTCTGAGGCTGGTCAGTACAGCTTGCGAGAGATTTCTCTTGCAAGCTCAGTGTCTTTAGACCTGAGTTACTGACAATAACCTATAGTTGTCATCTTTTGGGCAATGCTTTCAATAATATCACCCTATTGGAACTATTTTCATCTACCTTCAGATTGATATCGAGAATTTTTTCGGCGATCGCCCCGGCGCACAATCTCGCTTTGAGCGATATAATTTCAAAAAGTCGATATTAGACAATCCTAAAAAGCCTGTAAAAAGCAGGAGCGAAGAGCCAGATCCGGCTGGGAAAAAAGCATTTTTTATTCAGCGCGCGATCGCCTCAAAAGCTCGCGATATCCCGACAGCATTATTAAACGCAAAACACAAATGCTCCTCAATTTCACATTAAAAAACCTCCCATCTTGCAAGATGGGAGATTCTCTCAGCGAATGCTTTGGCGGGAGATAACTATTGGAGCTCGTGTCGGTTCGATTACCATAAAAAAAAGGTTCGTAGTGCGGACTTCAGTCCGCAGCCAAGCAAGCGGACTAAAGTCCGCACTACGAACCTGACTGATTGCAGTCTATTTGACGATCGCGCGCTCCACTGGTTCGATCGCAATAATTTCCGAACTCAACTCGGAAACTTCAACAACCGGCAAATCTAGCTCGCCGCCTGGAGCTTCCGGGTGTTCGCGAACCACAGCAACCGCACCGACAGTCTCAGCTACACTTGCATCTGCGATCGGCTCGGCCGGCTCTTCAAAAACCTCAAAATTATCACTCATCGCATCGCAAGCAGCAGAGGCGCGCTTGCCGGCGCGGTAGCTCATATAGCCAGCACCTGCACCCAAAACCCCAGCCAAACCCAGAAAACCGAGGGCTGCTTTCTTATAAGATTTCCACGGATTCATTTGATCGGAACCGCCGGAACCTAAGAGGGTTGTCGCAGAACCAGATTGACCAGCCTTAGATTTGTTGTAGGAACAGGGGAAAGCAAATGCAGCGTCGCTTAGTGCGATACTGCTCGCGATCGCAACGGTGGAAACAATGCCAGCTAACACTTGAAGCTTTTTCATGATGCCAACCAAGTTTGTAAAGGATTATTAAAAAATTAATGGTAGCAGCTCTTTACAAATAGATCAACAGTCGCTCTCGGCTTAAATCACAGATTGATCGCAAATGCCAGCAATCGCCTGCGCGTAATTCCAATCTAAAATCGCCAGTTTCAAAACATGAAATCCTTGTTATATAAGCATTTTGACTGACAAATTTCTAGGAGTTCAAGTCTGGCGATCTCATATTTTGTTCGCCCCCAAATCAGAAAATCTGATGTCAGACAATAAAAATTTTAATCGCAGAGGGGCAAATACTTGATGAGAAACTACTTTAAGGCTACTTTTGAAAAGACTTAAGTTATTGGAAAAACTCTTATTTTTATGACAGACATCGGGAATCAAGGCATTGAGCGATCGGCTCGCCGATTGTTGGTGACAGGCGGAGCTGGATTTATCGGCTCGAATTTTGTACATCACTGGTGTAGCAGCTATCCGGGCGATCGAGTAATCGTACTCGACGCTTTAACCTACGCCGGCAACAGACAAACCCTAGCAACCTTGGAAGGAGGAGAAAATTTTCGGTTTGTCGAGGGGGATATTTGCGATCGAGCCCTAGTCGATAGCTTGCTCAAAGAAGAGCATATCAACACAGTCGCCCACTTTGCCGCAGAATCCCACGTAGATCGATCGATTATCGGGCCCGCAGCCTTCGTTCAAACCAACGTTGTCGGAACCTTCACACTCTTAGAAGCCTTCCGCAAGCACTGGGAAACCATTGAGGATTCATCTGTCAAAGCCCAAATGCGCTTCCTCCACGTTTCCACCGACGAAGTTTACGGTAGTCTCGGCCCCGACGATCCAGCATTTACCGAAACCACCGCCTACTCCCCCAACAGTCCCTACTCAGCCTCCAAAGCAGGCAGTGACCACCTCGCCCGCGCCTATTTCCACACCTACGGCCTCCCCACAATCATCACCAACTGTTCCAACAATTACGGCCCCTATCACTTCCCAGAAAAACTGATTCCATTAATGTGCATCAATATGCTATTGGGCAAACCGCTGCCAGTATACGGCGACGGTCAAAACGTCCGAGATTGGCTGTATGTCCTCGACCACTGCCGCGCCTTAGATACCGTGATCCACGGCGGCAAACCAGGAGAAACCTACAATATTGGCGGCAACAACGAAGTAAAAAATCTCGATTTAGTCAAAATGCTCTGCCAGCTAATGGACGAATTAGCCGAAGATTTGCCCGCGCGTCCTTGCGAACAACTGATCTCATTTGTCAAAGATCGAGCTGGGCACGATCGACGTTATGCTATTGATGCCAGCAAAATAAAAACAGAATTAGGTTGGACTCCCTCAGTCACAGTTGAAGAAGGCTTGCGGCAGACCGTAGAATGGTACTTAGCCCATCGCGAGTGGTGGGAACCCCTGCTTTCCGAGGAATATCAAACTTACTACAGCAAAGTTTACGCTCATCAATAATTGGTAATTCCTAATTCGGGTAAGGTGCTTGTGGCGCGCCCTACAAATTGTGCTGATTTAATTAGCTGGAAGTCACTATCACAAACATTGATACTTGTCAATCTTTGTGAAGATTTAGTTAAAACTAATCCGCCAAACATATATGCAACTGTTTGTAGCTGATAATTTCTATATAGGGCAATACGGTTCAGAAGACCCGGCGGTTGAAACCGCGTCTATACAAGCAAAACCCGCCTCCGCGGGTTGAAGAACAAGCGATGAAAATTACGTTGTCTTCTTCAGTCCGCGCAGGCGGACTTCGTTTGTGTCGGCGCGGTTTCAACCGCCGTCTCATCTAATGGACACTGCCATTTCCCTACGAAAATCCCGTCGATCAACCTAATTTGAAATCAATTAGAAAGATACCGACTTTGCACATAC
>JAJAYT010000539.1 GCA_026786085.1 Microcoleus sp. CAN_BIN18
CGCCCAGTGCGAGCGATCGTGAGGATAGTGCCACAGAAATATACCGCCCCCCAATTAGAGATTAGAGATTGGAGATTTGAGATTGCATCAAAAATCGAGGATCGAAAATCGTAAAGTGTTAGGGGGTAAGGGTGCAAAGGTGCGGTAAGAGCGCACCAGCAGCATCGAGAGGTGCTGGCTAGGTAAACCCCAGTTGGGAGCAAGGTCGGAGGGACTACGGTTGGTTTTTTACCAGTTCCGTTCTTTGGTACCGCTTGAGGCGTTTGGTAACAGGCGTCCCAGATAGATAACTGCCCTCGAAAACTGCTTGCAGTTGAGAGAACAGAACCCGGCTTATGTCCGGCTTTTTCCCCTCCAAATTTTCGGGTAAAGTGCTGATAGCCCGGCGCACAAAGCAGGAATATTAAGGGTAAAGTGCTGATGGCGTACCCGCAGGAATATTTAGTTTTTCAATAAAAAGCTTTTTTATTAAAATGAATCTGATACCAATTAAAAGAGAATGCAACTGTAGACTAGCTTCCACCCGGATATTCATCAGTCATCCCCAATCTAAAATCTAAAATCTAAAATCTAAAATCTAAAATCTAAAATCGTATGATTTATCCGGGTCGCCAAAAGCAACTTGAAACATTAATTGAAAAATTGGGAGTGTCAAAGGATGCTGCGATCAAATGGCATCTCGTCGATTTAGCTTTGACTCATGCGAGTGCGTCTGCTAAGGCAAATTATGAGCAATTAGAGTTTGTGGGCGATGCTGTGGTGCGGCTGGCCGCGTCAGAATTGTTGTTTGAGATTTATCCTGACTGTACTGTGGGGGAATTTGCTGCTATTCGATCGATCTTGGTGAGCGATCGCATTCTTGCTAAAATCGCTGACGGTTACGGGTTCGATCGCTATTTAATCGTTTCCAGCAGCGCCGCCTCCGACAAAACAGGCGCTGAACCTCGATTAGCCGATGCTTTAGAAGCCTTACTCGCCGCCCTTTATTTGAGTGTCAATACCTTAGAATTAGTTCGCCCTTGGTTAGATCCTCACTTTCAACGCTTAGCGGCGGAAATTCGCAGCGATCCGGCCCGCCAAAACTATAAAGCTGCTCTCCAGGAGTTGACTCAAGGCAAATACAAAAGTTTGCCCAAATATAGCGTGAAAGAAACGGGGACAGTCCAGGGTGGCGAGGATCGTTTTACGGCAGAAGTTGAGATTCAGGGAGAGTTGGTAGCAGAAGGAAAAGGTCGATCGATCAAAGCGGCGGAACAAGCAGCGGCTCAGGCAGCTTTCAATAAATTAGTCATTAGTCATTAGTCATTAGTCATTAGTTGTTAGTCATTAGTTGTTAGTTGTTGTCATTAGTCATGGGGAATTGGGAATTTTTAGTATTAAAAGAAACCCAATAATTACCAAATATGCTATAATTGCTGTGCGATTTTTGAAATTATCATCAATGAAAATCGGAATAGCTGTATTGGGTGCGGGCCGCTGGGGAGTTAACTTAATTCGCAATTTTCTCGAACATCCCAACAGCCAAATTTTAGCAGTGATCGACCCAAATCGAGATGCGTTGGCGATCGTCCAAAAACAGTTTAATCTCGATGACTCGGTGATTCTAGCTACCGATTGGTTAGAAGTGCAAGAATTGCGGGGACTGGATGCTGTGGCGATCGCCACTCCAGCTTCCACACACTACACCCTCGCAGCAACAGCCCTGGAACAAGGCTACCACGTCTTAGTAGAAAAACCCCTCGCCCTTAACCTCAGTGAAGCAATAGAACTCTGCGAATTAGCCGAAAAATACCAACGGCAACTTTTTGTTGATCATACTTATCTGTTTCATCCAGCAGTCGATCGCGGCCAAACAATTATTCAACAGCATCAACTCGGCAAATTGCGCTACGGTTACGCCCAGCGCACCCATTTTGAACCGGTGCGCCATGACGTTGATGCCCTTTGGGACTTGGCTGTTCACGATATCGCTATTTTCAATACTTGGTTGGGACAAACCCCAATTCAAGTAAGGGCAACGGGTACTGTATTTCCGAAGTCAGAGGGCAGAAGTCAGAAGTCAGAGGGCATAAATCAAGAAGAAGGACTAGCAGATTTAGTTTGGGTAACGCTTACTTATCCCGATGGATTTCAAGCATTCATTCACCTGTGCTGGCTAAATCCTGACAAACAACGCCGCTTAACCGTTGTTGGCAGTTTGGGAACCTTGATTTTTGATGAAATGTCGCCAGAAACTCCGCTGATTTTGCAGCGGGGTAATCCCAATTTCGACGAGGAGGATAATTACTTTGAAAGTGCGTTAGCAAAGCCCTCGAAGAGGATCGTACAGCAGCCAAAAAGCCTCAGACACCGCGAAGTATTGAATTTAGAACCGGCAGAACCGCTGCGGCGAGTGTGCGATCGCTTCCTCAACTGCGTGCACACAAACACCCCCTGTCCTACCTCTTCCGGCTCTGCTTCCGTCGAATTAATCCGCATTCTCAGCACTTTGAGCAAATCCCTCGAACTCGGCGGACAGCCCCTAATACCATTTTAAATTTGATATTTTAGATTGACAAAATAACCAAAGCACAGGGGATTTAAGCCCCCACCTTTAGGTGGATTGTTTTTAGGCAGGGGCTTAAATCCCCAGCCTAAAAACTTCGCTGTCAACTGTCAACTGTCAACTGTCAACTGTTAATCATAACTTTTAAAATTTCCATTTTTCGTTACCAAAGTCCTGGCTGTGAAAATAAAAACTTGACTGCTGATTAACAGGCAAAGAAATCATCACCGCAGTACCTTGATTTACACCAGCGCTGTTTAGGGTAATGCTTCCGATCATAGATTCCATTATCCTTCGGGAGATAGCCAAGCCTAAACCGTTACCGCCAAACTCGCGAGTTGTAGAACCATCAGCCATCACAAAAGGTTGAAACAATTTTTGCTGCTGTTCGGGATCTATACCAACTCCCGTATCTTCAATTGTCACCACCACCAAATCGTTTTCACTATTCGCGATCGCACTTTCGCCACTCCCGTTACTAGGATAATTTTTACTCGATTCGACGCGCACAGATATAGTAATACTGCCCAATTTTGTAAACTTAACGGCATTGCTCAACACGTTTAAAAAAACCTGTTTTAGCTTCTCTGGATCGGCATTAACAATAATCGGCTCGTGAGGTTCTGGCAAGCTTAACTTCAAACCTTTTTCCTCAATTTGAGGTGCTTGCAAATCAATTGCGTCTTCAAGTACCTGAGTAATATCAACTACTTCTAACATCAAGGAGAATGTGCCAGATTCTATTTTAGCAATGTCCAAAATATCATTAATAATATTCAGCAATTGCATTGACGAGTCGTGGGCACGCTGCAAGAATTCCATCTCTTCATCTCGGTCATCGCAGTAGCCGTCCCGCACAATTTGAATAAAACCAATAATCCCGTTGAGTGGCGTTCTCAATTCGTGAGAAATATTGCCGAGGAATTCATTTTTCAACTGATTAGCAACTTGCGCTTCCTTGGTTGCGACTTCCAATTCTCTAGCCCAGGATCTGAGGCGCTGCACCATGCTGTTGAGTGCTTCTGATAGTTGATTGAATTCTCTTATTTGGAAATTTTGCGGCACTGCTTGTGGCGCTTCAGTATCAACTTTCAGCGCGTAGTCTCTCAGTTTTTCCAAAGGACGCGCCAAGTCGCGAGACAGGTATAAAGTCGCGACGACACTAGCCGCAACTAAACCGATGATTAAATTAAATAAAACTTGCTGAATTTCTTCTAAGCCGGAGAGAGCGTAATCTAAACGAGAGACAGCTAAAATAATCCATTTAGTGTTCTCTTTTTTCGTTAAAGGGCTGGGGATGGCTGCGTATCCTGCTAGCAATTCTACGCCATTTCTTTCAAAGGAAAATAGGTGGAGAAAAGCTTGTCCGCCGGCGATCGCCCTTCTGACAATACTTTTTAGTCGATCGGCATCTGCCTCCGCGTCAATATTGCGGCCGACGCGGTTGATATTCGGGTGCGCCAAAATCGTCCCATCTTGGTCGATCGCCACCGTGTAGCCGGCTAGAGAACCCTTGGGAGCGCTGGTTTGCACCGGCAGGGCAGACTGCAAACTCAAAGCATAACTCAACTGCCGGCTGTTGCCCCGACGAGTGTAAACAGGAGCGCTCAACACCAAACTGACTTGGCTGTCGCGGGTTTCTTTAGTCGCACCTGAAAAATCCTCCTCACCCAAAGTCATCTTCTCGCCGTTTGTTTTCGGCTTTCGCTGATTCGGCCACGACAGACTGATGTAAACGCTCTTGTCGTCTAGCAGTGTTTGCTGCTGCTGCACTGGTGCCCAAAAATTGGCAGGCAACGACTGAATCGGCTGCTGTCCGCAAGTGCTGGCTATCACTTGATTTGTCTGTAAATTAGTCAATTGCAAGCAATCAACCTGGGCTGGCAACCGCTGCCCTAATTGCGCGATAAACTTTTGATAATCCTTGGGATTTACAGACTGCAACATCGAGTTTTCCGAAGCGCCGATCAGATTCGACTTCAGCGATTTCGACCACTGTTCAATAGTTTCTGCTTTTCTGACTGCACTTTCTGTCAAGTTTTGACGAGCCGTTTCCAGAAGTGTCGATCGTGCCTTGCGATAGGTAACATACTCCCCCACCAGTAGAACAGGCACGCTGAGCAACAAAATCCGCGACAGTAAAATACGCCGAAAGGAGGATTGACCTAACTTAACCATAGGACATATCTAACTAAATTAAGGTGCAACATCCAACAGCGACCATACTGCAATCAACCAGACTGAAAGCGGGAATTTGTCTAGAGCGCTCTGCTGACGGGACAACACAGCTTCAAAACAACATTTAAACACAATTATAGAAGCCACTGTATTAATACTGTATTAATTTTGATTCTAAGTGTCTTGACTTAAAAATGATGTGCAATTTATTTGGCAAATGCCTGTGATTTCAGTCACACTTCTATCCTCAATTCTCGGCTCGACTTGCACCCGTGAGCCCTGATGCCAAATCTTTCACGCTGGAAAAAAGCCTCGGATGGACAGACGGGAGTTGGTTGAAGCTACAATCGCGTGGATGGGATCTGGGGTTTGAGACAAAAAGCCAAAAGTTCTGTTTCGGGCTTTTTCTTGGCGAATGCCTTCGAGAGATGCCTCGTCAAATGGGCGATTCGAGATTTTGCACCCTGTGAAGATTTCTTTTGACATCCAATTGATTCGGTGACAACAATTCACCTGTTAAACAAAAAGAATGAGACGATCGAGTTGTCGATCGACTCTCACAACCCCGCAGGTGGCAAACATCGGCCCAAACAGTGCAACCACTCTCCATAAATTTGCGGTCTCGGCAATAGTTGACCTAGCTTAATCGATGAAAAAAGACTCTAGCAATCATACGTATTATTACACAAACAACCATCCCAGATATCATCATACTTAGGATCGCAAATTAAATAATTTACACAAGTTTGTGGGATGGGCGTCCCGCTCATCCCACAAGAATCATCAAATTGTAAGTTTGTAGGGTGCGCAATGCGCACCGGCTCATCTTGCTAACGTGCGCAATGTCTACCGAAAAAGTCAACCAGTACGCATTTCGATGGGTATCAAAGTCAACTGGTGCTTACGGCCCACCCTACAAATTACCCAATTTTAAGCATTTTCGGCACTAAAAAGCAAGCTGGGCAGACACGCCAGATAGGGCTGGGCTCTCCCGCCCATCCCACAAGAATCATCAAATTGTAAGTTATTTAATTCTCATTCCTTATTTGATATCTCCCCTGGTTAATTTCTTTCTGTAGAGACGCTGACTAAACTATTAATATTTGAAGGATATACCGACATTAAATTTAAATTTGCTTGTCGATATTCCTATCTTTGAAAATCAATGTTATGCTCAAGTAAGTTCTCGGAAACACCTCAAAAGATATGATTTTTGAGTGACGTTGCTGAATTTAGGCATGATTCACTCGCTTAGGCAATCCCGGAAATTTAGAGTAAAAAAATAAAATGAGTATTGGCATTTGGATATTGGGCGATCAACTTTGGCAAAACCAAGCTGCTATAGCCAGTGCGGATGATAAATCTTCCCTACCCGTAATTTTAATTGAATCTTGGCAGCACGTTCAAGAGCGTCCCTACCACCGACAAAAATTAGTATTAATTTGGTCGGCAATGCGACACTTTGCTGAAGAATTGCGCGGCGCAGGCTGCCAAGTCACTTACACAACATCTGGCGACTTTGAAACACCTCTGAAAGCTTGGATTGAAGTTCATAAAATAACCGAATTGCGGGTGATGATGCCAAACGATCGCCCTTTTTTACAGCTCGTTCAAAACTTGCAACTTCCCTGCAACATAACTTTAATTCCCAACAATCAATTTCTGTGGACAGAAACGGAATTCAAAGATTGGGCATCCAGCCGCAAACGTTTGTTAATGGAAGACTTCTATCGAGCCAGTCGCAAGCATTTCCAAGTTTTAATGGATGGTAGTAAACCTGTCGGAGGCAAGTGGAATTTTGATAAAGAAAATCGCCAGCCACCAAAAGGCAAACTGAATACACCAAAAGCTCTCTGGTTTGAACCGGATGCCATAACTCAAGAAGTTATCGCACAAGTTAAATCTCTATCTTTCCCAACATACGGAAATATTGAGCCTTTTCGCTGGGCGGTGACGCGAGAGCAAGCTTTGCAAGTATTAGAGAATTTCATCGAACAGCGTCTTCCCACTTTTGGCCCTTATCAAGACGCGATGGTAACGGGGGAGGAAACAATGTGGCATTCCCTGATTTCTCCGTATCTCAATCTGGGCTTATTGCATCCTTTAGAAGTTATTCAAGCCGCCGAAACAGCCTACCTCGATAATGACTTAGATTTAAATGGTGTTGAAGGTTTTATCCGCCAAGTTCTCGGCTGGCGAGAATACATTCGTGGCGTGTATTTTTACGTAGATGCTGATTATTTTCAGAAGAATTGGTTCAACCATACTCAGCCACTGCCGGAGTTTTTTTGGGACGCTAGCAAAACTGATATGAACTGTTTGCACCAAGTTTTAACTCAAGTCGAAGACAGCGGTTACGCGCACCACATCCAGCGGTTGATGATTTTGAGCAATTTTGGTCTAATTGCGGGAATCTCGCCCCAGGAGCTAGAAAACTGGTTCCACAGTGCGTTTATTGATGCTTACGACTGGGTAATGCAGACTAATGTGCTGGGTATGGGTTTGTTTGCTGATGGCGGTGTGTTGGCGTCGAAACCCTATGCTGCGTCTGCGAATTACATTAATAAGATGAGCGATTATTGTGGTGGGTGCAAGTTCGATCGCCAAGTACGATCGGGCGACAATGCGTGTCCGTTCAATTTTTTCTACTGGGACTTCCTGGCGCGCCACCGGGAGAAGCTTCAGTCGATCGGTCGCATGAGCTTTATCTTAGCCAATCTCGACAAAATGCCGCCCCAAGAATTGGCAACCATCCGCCAAAAAGCCGCAGACTGGCACTCTTGAAGGAAGTTCGGCAACGGATTGTGTAGCGGATTTAACGGATTTAATGGATGGATGTTGAAGGAATCTGGCCGAAAACCGATGACCAATGACCAATGACCAATGACCAATGACTCCCCTTTGCAATTCTTATTTTTTCCCTGACTTTTCCCTAAACATTCCACAGCGTTTCCACAGGCAAGTCTGAGGTTTTCCACAGATTTCAAAAAGTTTTCCACAGAAATTAACGGCACGGTCGGATCTTGCTGCGGAATTGGGGATTTAGTTAACCTCTTGCCAAATCCCTCAGACAAACCTCAAAGATATAAATTTATGTAACAAAAAATGCGCCGAAAGGCTTATTATTGCGTAAATATTTTTTTTATATAAAGGACTTTGTAATATTTTGCAACATTGACAAACCCACCTCCTGATACGCACAATGATGCGACCGACCTAAAAAAAGCGCTCTGATTTCGGCTGTGCCTGCACCTGTATCCGGCCGAAAAGGGGGTTCTGTTTTCAATTTATTAGCGAGACTAAAAAAATGATGAACCCAACAGTCAGTATTTTTGCCGAAATTCCCGAAACGCTGCACGATTCTCTCAAAACTTACCTGGAAACTCATCCCGAATGGGATCTAGACCGAGTATTTTCCGCGTCCCTGTCGCTGTTTTTGTTGCAGAATGCTGATAGCGGTACGCCGGAAGCTTCGCGCAGCTACCGCCAAGCTGCGAGAGTTTATCTCGAAACTCTGTTTCAATCGCCTCAAGACTTGCACAGCA
>JAJAYT010000540.1 GCA_026786085.1 Microcoleus sp. CAN_BIN18
ATCGTGGAAAAACAACTGTTGTGGGTAGTTTTCCGCCTAATACCTTTGGACTTTATGATATGCACGGGAATGTCGATGAATGGTGTGAAGATATTTGGCACGCAAATTATAATGGTGCGCCGACTGATGGTAGTGCTTGGGAAAGAGGTGAATATAGTACAAACCGAGTGTGCCGTGGGGGTTCGTGGCGCTTCATTGCGGTCTATTGCCGTAGTGCCCATCGTAGCCTCCTCTGGGCGCGCTTAGTACCGAGGAACAAAGGTTTTCGCGTAGCGGTTGCTTTGGTTTCTTCGTCGTCCTAGTTTTCCCCGCGAGGACTCTTCTTTGCTCTTTTGCCCTTTTGCTCTTTACTCTTTTTTCTTTTTCACTTTTTTGGTCGTTTCTGGTGACTCGATTTATTTTTTGGCACTCGTGGATGCACTCCCGACAAAGAAACCGGGTTTTTTACTTAATCTGTGGAGTACAGCGAAGGATATCGCAAAAAACCCGGTGTCTGGGCACCTGTGCGTAAGTCTTGTTTGGGAAAATCGCTGTCACTGTGTCAATGCTTTCTGTAGAGACAAGTCTGCTGAAATAGTCTGGTTTATTTACGGAGGAGTTGGTGCTGATTTAGGATGGGTTCCAGCGTAGTAAACTAATTTTTTTCCCCGATTCACCGCACAACAGATTATAATTAGAAATATTGATTTTTCTCACTAATAGTCGCATAGGAGATTTACAAAATGAATAACCTATTAGAAGAAACTTTTGCCACTGTCTCTCAACTACCCGAAGCAGAACAAAATGCCATAGCATCCTTAATTTTAGACAAGATATCAGCACCCAGAGTCGCGCCTTTCCTCATTTCCCAATCAGACATCGAAACCCTAGAAAAATCATACATTTTCCGAGACAAAACAGAAGTCATTGAATTTATTAACAAATATCCGTTTTTACTTCCCGTTGTGCTAGACGCACCCGTTCAGATTAGCCCTTATTTTCCCGAACAAAAACTATTACTTCAAGTCATCAATGACCCCGAAATTCCTAACTATGTTCATCTGGTTCTCTCAATCATCTTAACAGACCTCGCTCCCGATGAAGCAATGGATAGAGAAGACGAATTGAGTAAAAATTGGTCTAGGGGATTATCCCATGAAATTCGGGAGCATTTTTATACAATTTTGGAATATGCTGATGAGTTTTGATTGGTCGCAATACCTAAATTTAGCAAAAGAACTTGCTGGTCAAGCAACTATTCCTGCTGAACAGGAGGCGCGATTGAGGGATGCTATTAGTCGTTCCTATTATGCTGCTTTTATCTTAGCGCGGAACTATTTGCGAGATAAACAAGGTCATTCCCTGCCCAAAACAAGCGATATTCACCGCTATGTTTGGCAAGAATTTGATATTAATCCTGACTCAAGATATCAATTAATCGCCGATAATTTAGCAGTGTTGCGCCGATATCGAAATTAAGCAGATTATGACGCAATACGGTTCACTTAAGAAGATAATTGCTCGGCGCGCACCTGACTTAACCGAGAAGTGTCATAGTCTCTGCGATTGCTTCGCTAAGAGCTCGCAATGACAAAAAACGTTAAGTGAACCGTATTGGATTATGACGATAATTTTCCCTTATTATCTGCAATTGCTAGTATTGCGATCAAGCGTTCTCAAGAAATAATTTCTAACCTAAGTAGTCTCTAAATATCAATTTAATCTGATAATGCTTTTTTGCTGGAGTCGGGTTTGTTGCTTCATCAGCCGGTGGAGTCATGGATCAAAATATCGCCCTTACGCACTAACAACCGTACAGGTGTTAAACTTTTATCGTGAAGTGATGTTGAGGAGTTCAGATTATTACACCCACACCTGAACAAAAAAATCAGTGCTATGTATTGTGCTGTTGGTTCACCAAGCTTTACTTGCCTATCAATGTTGTTCGGATGGATGAACGGACAGGAAATATATTTTTCCTGGCAGGTGAAGAAAATATCATAGAGATATACCCTAACGGACGATGGAGGTACATTGGATGAATAAGCCTAATTTTCAAGCAATGAGTCTGAAAGAATTGCACGATTACTTTATGGCACATCGGGATGACCAGGAAGTATTTTATGCCTATGTAGATAAGCTGCATCAGGAAGGCAATTGGATTGAAATGCCTGCCTTGGAGTCATTGCAAGATTTAGAAAAATATCCTGAATTTACTGAGCGTTTTCGCGGTGACTCTCAATCTGTTAAATAATGAATTAGCTTCATTCTACGCCACCATCGCTATCAATTGTTTTCTCAGAACTTCCAACAAAGCAATTACTTGCTCCCTAGTTACAGTGGGAAATCCCTCTAAAAAATCATCAATTGACTCTCCGGCTTCTAAATAGTCAAAAAGTGTTTGAACGGGAACCCTAGTGCCAATAAAAACAGGAGTTCCGCCCATGATTTCATCAGAAATGCTAATCATCTGAAAATTCTGAGACATAAGCCTAAGTAGTTGTAGGGTGTGTCGCCTGCGATAAATTCGGGCGGGCACGCACCATCCACCGCCCCTACTAGCTACGAACCTTTTGAATGTTGGGACATTTTCCGCATTCCCACAGCCAACACGCTCAAAAACAAAAGCCCGATCGCCCCAGCCAACGGATTGCCGTTAATTCCAGTCACCCAATCCGGGACAGAGCCAGAATATCGGACTAATTCCCCGATGTTAATTATATAGTATCCCCAGACCAAACCTGCATGAAGCCCGATCGACAAACCCAATCGATTTTGACGGCTTCGCTTTGCAAAAACCAGTATCAAACCCAACAACAACAAGCCCGGAAACTGAGGCCAAGTCCGCAGCATTGCCGCGACAGGTTTGATAAAATGAGATAGGGCAAATACCAGACTATTCACCCGCACAGACATCGGATAACTGTAATCCCGCTGCAACTCGTCCAGCAACCAACCCCGGAATACCAACTCCTCCGCAAAACCCACTCCCAAGGCGCTTAATAGCCCTTCTGCGATGATTCGAGGCAAATTATCAGAATTTTGCCATGAGACAAAGCCGCACAGTCCTTGCACCAAAAATAGGGTGAAAGTGATCGAAAGCCCGATCGCCAATCCGACTAAAAGCTCAAAACCGTTTTGTCGCGTATTCACCAAACCGTAACTTTTGAGCAATTGCGTTTGTCCGTAAACCTGTTTTCCCCAGCGCGGCACTAGGAAAAGAAACTCGGCAAACAACAATCCCATTGTCAGAATAGTTGCGAGGTTGCTATCTTTAACTAAGAGATAAATTGGGGCGGCGACGGGCAGCCAGATTGTTGCTAAGATTAATAGGAAAATTATTACTCGTAATAGAAATGGATAATTTGCTATTTTCGTGGGGTTAATCATTGGTTGTAAATTATTTTAAATTCGGTAAATTCGACTGTTCGACAGTCCGACAGTCCGACAGGGGTTGAAAACCCCTGTCTCATAGCGAAAGTCCTCTGAAAGAGGACTGAAATTTATCAGATTATTATCGAGGTTTGCAGTCGGTTTCAACCGACTTTCGATATGAGACGGGGATTTAAATCCCGGCGGGCTTGTGGGTGAATGCGAGAATTTTTGGCTGGGTCAGATTTGAGTAAATCCGAGAGTTAGAGTTGAGTACATCCGATAGTTAGAGTTGGATAAATCTGAGAGAATGTACAAAGCCCGCAGAAAAAGCTAGAATAGCATCATATCGGTTAAAACTTTAAGTAAAGCAAAGCCATAACATCAGATGACTGAAGTATCGGATTTCTCAAATGTCGATCGCGAATTAGACGACACAATATTAAGTTTCGCAGACATTCAAGCAGAACTCAACCTGCGCCATGCTAAAGATGCTTTGCGAGATATAGTAGAACATCTCGACTTGACACCACAAGAGCGAACTGGACTGGAGCCGGAAATTGGCGGGTTGGAGAAAATGCTCGACAAGCTAGAGCGCGCTTGCGTCCAAATCGCTGTGTTTGGGATGGTGGGAAGAGGAAAATCTTCGGTTTTAAACGCGCTACTCGGTCAAAATGTGTTTGAAACAGGGCCGACTCACGGGGTGACTCGCACCACAACTATTGGCCAGTGGGATGTCGGAGATGGTGTTGATGATGATTTGCCCGATAGACTTTCGCCAGTTATTTACCGTTTATCGCAAGTAGAATTAATCGATACTCCCGGAATAGATGAAGTTGACGGCGAAACTCGCGAACTTTTAGCCCGCCGCGTCGCTAAACAAGCTGATTTGATTTTATTTGTAGTTGCTGGTGACATTACGAAGGTGGAATATCAAGCACTTTCGCAGTTGCGGGAAGCCGGAAAACCGATGTTATTAGTGTTTAATAAAATTGACCAGTATCCCGATGCAGATAGACTAGCAATTTATCATAAAATTCGGGACGATCGCGTGAGAGAATTGTTATCTCCCGATGAAATTGTGATGTCCGCGGCTTCACCTTTGACAGCCCAGGCGGTGCGTCGTCCCGATGGAAGTATGGGAGTCAAAATGACTCGTAGTTTGCCACAAGTACAAGATTTAAAATTAAAGATTTTGGAGATTTTAGACCGCGAAGGCAAATCTTTGGTGGCGCTGAATACGATGCTCTGTGCAGGAGATATTAACGAGCAGTTAGTACAGCGAAAAATGGAAATTCGCGAGGATGCTGCTAATCGGATTATCTGGAATGGCGTAATGACTAAAGCTGTGGCGATCGCACTTAATCCAATTACTGTAATTGATATTCTCAGCGGTGCAGTAATTGATGTGGTGATGATATTAACACTCTCTAAAGTTTACGGCATTGCGATGACCGAAGCAGGCGCGGTGGAATTGTTGCAAAAAATTGCGATTAGTATGGGCGGAATTACTGCGGGGGAATTGTTAGCTAATTTTGGTTTGAGCTCTTTGAAAGGATTGTTGGGTTTAGCAACTCCGGCGACGGGAGGTTTGGCTTTGGGGCCTTATTTTTCTGTGGCTGTGACTCAAGCTGCAATTGCTGGGGTTTCTTGCTACGGAATCGGTCAAGTTACTAAGGCTTATTTGGCTAATGGTGCGTCTTGGGGAGATGATGGGCCGAAGGCTGTGGTGAGCAAGATTTTGTCTTCTTTGGATGAGGATTCTATTTTAAATAGGATTAAGGATGAGTTGCGGGCTAAGTTGAATTTGGGGAGTGGAGAAAAACATCAATCTCATTGATGATTTTGGGAAAAACATCAAAAAAGGTTTGTAGTGAGGACTTTAGTCCGCATCCATCCGAGGACTAAATTCCTCACCAAAAAAGGTTCGTAGTCAAGACTTTAGTTTTCATAAAGAAGGACTGAAGTCCTCACTACGAACCTTCTGGTAAACTTTATTTGTAATGTAAAGATCGATGTTATTAACTATCTCCACAACTTGCGTCCCTGCTACAGATTTGGGTTATTTGCTGCACAAACATCCCGATCGCCTTCAATGCTTTTCCATGACTTTCGGACAAGCCACTGTGTTTTATCCTGAAGCAAATGCAGAAAGGTGCACGGCGGCTTTGCTGTTAGATGTCGATCCGGTTGCTTTGGTGCGCGGCAAGTCGAAATCGGGCGATCGCCCTCTGGAACAATACGTCAACGATCGCCCCTACGTTGCCTCGTCTTTTCTCAGTGTTGCCCTTGGCCGAGTCTTCCGTACAGCCCTATCTGGTGGCTGCAAAGACCGCCCAGAACTCGCAAAAACTGCCATTCCTCTCACGGTTAAGCTGTCGGTTTTGCCCTGTCGCGGTGGCGAGAAGTTCCTGCGCCAAATGTTTGAGCCGCTAGGCTATCAAGTCGCAGCAAAACCCCTAATTCTTGATGAACAATTTCCTGAGTGGGGCGCGAGTCCTTACTTTGCTGTAGAATTGCAAAATACACTGCGGTTGGCGGATTTGTTGAGCCATCTTTACGTGCTAATTCCCGTGTTGGATGACGACAAACATTATTGGGTGGGCGATGATGAAATTGAGAAGTTATTGCATCACGGTGAAGGTTGGTTGAACGCGCATCCCGCCCGCGAACAAATTGCCGATCGCTATTTGAAACGCCAGCGCCGCTTGACGCGCCTTGCTGTGGCACAATTAGCAGAAGCAGATAATACTGACCTGGAAAAACTAGAAGTTTCTCACCAGCAAGAAGAGGAAGTTTTAGAACAGCGAATTAGCCTGAACGAACAGCGTTTAGAAGCTGTGGTGGAGGTTTTAAAAGCCTGCGGCGCTAAGCGAGTGGTAGATTTGGGCTGCGGTGAGGGAAAACTGTTACGATTGCTTTTAGCTGAAAGTGCGATCGCCCAAATTACCGGAGTCGATGTCTCCTTTCGGGCTTTGGAAATTGCCAAGGAACGATTGCAGGTCGATCGCTTTTCTCCCGCACAGCAATCTCGCTTACAATTGATCCAAAGTTCGCTGATTTATCGAGACAGCCGCTTGACGGGTTTTGACGCAGCGGCGGTGATTGAAGTGATCGAACATCTCGATTTAGAACGGTTGGCTGCTTTTGAACGGGTTTTGTTTGAGTTTGTGCGGCCGAAAATTGCGATCGTCACAACTCCCAATGTTGAATATAATGTTCGGTTTGAAAACTTGCCGACGGGCAAATTTCGCCACCGCGATCACCGTTTTGAATGGACGCGCGCGGAGTTTCAGGCTTGGGCGCATGGGGTGGCTGAACGGTTTGGGTTTGGGGTGGAGTTTCGTTGTGTGGGAACCGAAGATTTAGAAGTGGGTTCGCCTACGCAAATGGCAGTATTTGCCGAGTTAAAATAATATCGACAGTCTGTTTGTGCTTACAATATAGTTAAAGTTGAAAAAATGCAGGCTTCAGCCATGAGTAAACCTATTCAAACCCGGATCGTTGAAATTGACAATTCTCAGGGCATTCACATTCCCAAATCTTGGTTAGAGGAAATTGGTATTAGCGGAGCAGTAGAAATCGAAGTTCAGGGCGATCGGATCGTCATTCGTGCAGCCCAGAAACCGGGTGCCGGCTGGTTAGTCATTTCTGGAGCCCTAAAACCACGGGCCGGTTGGGATGAAGCGTTCGCAAAAATGGCTGAGCAACATGATGATGTCCTGCTTGATGATTTCACGACTACTGAGTGGGATGAGGTTGAGTGGGAATGGTAATCAAACGTTTTGATGTTTTTCTAGTTAATCTCGACCCCACTGTTGGCAGTGAAATTCAGAAAACTCGACCTTGTTTGGTAATTTCACCAGATGATATGAACCAGCGCATTGCCACTGTCATCATTGCTCCAATGACAACGAAGGGGCAACTATATCCCAGCCGGATAGTTTGCCAGTTTCAAGGCAAAAATGGGCAAATCGTCCTCGATCAAATTCGGACTGTTGACAAAAATAGATTAGTTAAATATCTGGGTCAAATCGGCGCTGACGAACAAAAAGCAGTTTTAGATACTTTGGTACAGATGTTTGCTGAATAATATTAAATGAAAATTACGATTCCCGAACTATCTTTAGTCATGCTCATCGGTGCATCCGGTTCCGGCAAATCCACCTTTGCGCGCCAGCATTTCCAACCTACTGAAATCATTTCATCCGATTATTGCCGCGGTCTGGTTTCCGATGACGAAAACAATCAAGCGGCCACCGCTGATGCTTTTGAATTGCTGCATTTTATCGCTGCTAAACGTTTGGCTGCGGGTAAATTAACTGTAATTGATGCTACGAATGTTCAGCAACAAAGCCGCAAACCTTTGTTGGAATTAGCCCGAAAATATCATTGCTTTTTAGTAGCAATTGTGCTAGATTTGCCAGAGAAATTGTGTGCCGATCGCAATCAAGAGCGTCCAAACCGCAATTTTGGAAATCACGTCATTCGCCGCCACGTTCAGAGTTTAAGACGATCGCTCCGAAATCTCGATCGCGAAGGCTTTCGCTACGTTCACATCCTCCGCACCCCAGAGGACATCGCAGCAGTCCAAATCGAGAGACAACCGCTGTGGAACAACCGCAAACAGGACAGCGGCCCGTTTGACATCATCGGCGACATTCACGGCTGCTGCGACGAATTGTCACAATTGCTGCAACAGTTGGGCTATCAAATTGTCGAATCATCCAGCGAGTCCGGCTTCTGGGATTCTCCCGTTTACGCGCACCCAGAAGGGCGTAAAGCCGTGTTTTTGGGCGATTTGGTCGATCGAGGCCCGCGCATTCTCGACACCCTCAAACTCGTACACAACATGGTAGTCGCATCAACAGCTTTGTGCGTCCCCGGAAATCACGACATCAAATTATTGCGAAAACTCAGCGGCAAAAATGTCAAAATCAACCACGGACTCGAACAAACCTTAGCAGAAATAGCAGCTTTACCCGATGAAATGCGCGAATCTGCGATCGCCGAAATTAGGCAATTTCTAGATAGTTTAATCGGGCATTACGTCCTCGACGGTGGCAAATTAGTCGTCGCCCACGCCGGAATGAAAGCAGAATTTCAGGGACGCGCATCCGGGAGAATTCGAGATTTCGCCTTGTACGGAGAAACCACAGGCGAAATCGATGAATTCGGCTTACCAGTCCGCTACAATTGGGCCGCCGAATATCGAGGTCAAGCAGCAGTTGTTTACGGACATACGCCAGTTCCAGAAACAGAATGGTTGAACAATACTGTTGATATTGACACGGGCTGCGTTTTCGGCGGCAAACTAACAGCTTTGCGATATCCCGAAAGAGAATTTGTCAGCGTTCCTGCTGCGATGATTTATTGCGAACCTGCCAAATCGATCGCCTTTCCATCCATTGCAACTCCAGATCACAGTTTTCCCGCAATAAATCTCACCGCCCAACAGCAGTTTGATGACGTGCTGGACATTTCCGACGTACTCGGAAAACGCATCATTTCCACTCGCCTGCAACGAAACATTGCAATTAGAGAAGAAAATGCGATCGCCGCCCTGGAAGTAATGAGCAGATTTGCCGCCAATCCCAAATGGCTGATTTATTTGCCGCCCACAATGTCTCCCGCTGCAACTTCCAAAGAACCCGGACTTTTAGAACATCCAGCCGAAGCATTTAACTACTACAAACAGCAGGGCGTATCGACAGTTGTGTGCGAAGAAAAGCACATGGGTTCCCGTGCAGTTGTAATTGTTTGTCGCGACGCATCGGCGGCTAAACGGCGCTTTGGGATTCTCAACAACAGCATTGGCATTTGCTACACCCGTACAGGACGGCATTTTTTCGACAATTCTACCTTAGAAACAGAATTTTTATCGCGGGTCAATCGCGCTCTTTCTGCCAGCAATTTTTGGGATAAATTTAAAACCGATTGGGTATGTTTGGACTGCGAATTAATGCCTTGGTCGGCAAAAGCTCAAGGTTTATTGCAAGAACAATATGCCGCCGTGGGAACAGCATCCCGTCACGGGTTTGCGGAGGCGATTAAGAATTTAGAACAGGCAAAACAGCGGGGAGTTGAAGTTGATTCTTTGCTGGCTAGCTACCGGGAACGGGCCGATTTAGCCGATCGCTATGTCAATGCCTACCAGCGCTACTGCTGGCCCGTGAAATCCATCTCCGACCTCAAGTTAGCGCCTTTTCACATCTTGGCAACCGAGGGAAATGTTCACACCGATCAGAATCACTGCTGGCACATGGAACAGATAGCCGAAATCTGTAATTTTGACCTGGAATTGCTGTTAGCCACTGAATACAAAGTAGTTAGAATAGCCGATCTTGACAGTCAATCGGCAGGGATTCAATGGTGGGAAAAAATGACCGATGCCGGGGGCGAAGGAATGGTGGTTAAACCGATGGAATTTATTGTAAAAAATAGTAAAGGACTCGTACAGCCTGCGATTAAATGTCGCGGTAAAGAGTATTTGCGAATTATTTACGGCCTAGAATATTCTTTGCCGGAGCATTTGGAAAAATTGCGATCGCGCGGGCTTTCCGGGAAGCGTTCTTTAGCTTTACGAGAGTTTGCTCTCGGTGTAGAATCATTGGAGAGATTTGTGGCGGGCGCTCCTTTGAGGCAAGTTCACGAGTGCGTTTTCGGAGTTTTAGCGATGGAAAGCGAACCTGTCGATCCGAGGTTGTAATTTGGTTCGTAGTGAGGACTTCAGTCCGCATCTCCGCTCGGAGGACTGAAGTCCTCACTACGAACTTAAATTAAGCATAAAAAAATGGCGTTTGTACTTGACAAACGCCATTTTATAGAGTTACAAACGCGGCGTTTTATCTTGTTTAAACGACGCTAACCATCCGCGAAGTTCGTCGGCCGCAATCTCGCGCCCGCCCAAACCAAAGGCTAGAGCAATTCCAACTGCGATCGCCCCTAGCAACAGCCCAAAAGCTAAATTCACAATATCGCTACCAATGCCCATTTGTTGCAGCGCCAAGGCCGAAACAAAGGCAATTACCGCGATCCGAGCCGTTTGGCCCAACAACCGTGCTTGGCGAGTTCCAGAGCTAGCAATCAAACCAAACGCCAGATTCGCCAAATACAAGCCGATCGCAAATACCACCAAACCGGCCAGAACCCGCCCTGCAACCAGGACAATACCGCTGACAATTGCCGTCAGCGCTGGAATCCGCAGCACGTCAGTAGCGGCAACCACAGCAAACAGGAGGATGCCCACCTGCACCACAATGCCGACAAATTCCGAAGGCGTGCGGGCTGGCAGATCGGGTTCTTGAAGTACCGTTGCGTCAGGATCGATCGAACCGGGCGCACGTATCATCAGTGGCTGTTTCGGCGGCTGCACTCCCAACCAAGAAAAGACATTGTTAAAGCCAATTCCAGTCAGGATATTAGTCACCAAATCGCCAATCCAGCGCCCCAAAATATAAGCAAGCGCCAGAATTATGGCTGCTGTGAAAATGTTGGGAAGCGCGCCCAGAATCGTGTTGAGCATCGCGATTGCCGGCTGCGAAATCGCCTGAATGTCCAAAGCGTTCAAAGCTGCGATCGCCGTGGGAATCAAAATCAAAACATAGACTATAGTCCCGACAATCCACGACAGCGATTGTCCGCCCGAACTCCGGGAAATCCCAAACCGAGCACCCAAACTGTCCGCCCCAGCCGCAGCCAGCAGATTTGTGACAATCCGCTGCACCACTTGAGCCAGCAGCCAGCCGACAAACCCAATCAGCAAAGCTTCCAGGATTTTCGGAATTGCCGCCAAAATTTGGTTCAGCAAATTATTAACTGGTAGCAAAGCCTGCTGCAAATCCAGCGATTCGAGAACCGAAGGCAAAAACAGCAGAAAAATGAACCAATACAGCGCATTCGCCAGAGTATCGCTCAGCAGCAAAGGACTCTCGCTGGGCGCAGTGCCCACCTGCTGATTCAAGCGCTCGTCTACGCCAAAAGTCCGCATCGCCCGCGATACGGCCAATTTGGCAACGGTGGCCAACACCCAAGCAATCCCCAAGAAAATTAGGGCTTTGGCTAACTTCGGCAAAGCACCAGCAATTTGATTGAGAAATGTATTCAGCGGTTGCGAGACAGCCGTTAGATTCAGCCGATTGAAAAAGGCAACTAGGAAAAAGATAAAAATGATCCAGAATACCGCTGCGGAAATCCATTTTTCCACTTGCGGCGCTCCTTCCCCTTCTGCGCGCCCGGTAATCCAAGCAGCCAGCCGATTGTCGATCGTCGTCTTTTTGAGCAATCCCCCGACTAAAGATGAGACGAGGGCTGATACGATCAAGCCAATTAGCAGGATGCCGATCGCCCAGATCAGATTTTCAATGTTTGAACTCTGAACAAAATTGTTGATTCCGCGTTCGGCATCTGCCAGCGGATTCGGGGCTGCCGGGGCCTGTGCTAAAAGGCGTAGCGTAGCGGGGCGTAAGCCATCGGACAAAGCCACTAACGCCCCCGATATCGGTTGAGTTATTTCTTGCCAAGTTTCATTCATTTTTTTCTCAGGTTAACGTCAGATTTGACAAAGAAGATAAGAAACTGTAAGAATACGCTTCTAGCTTGCAGGTTTCCATGTCAATTCGTCAAGTTTTCGAGCAATCTATTGAAATTAACGCTGCTGCTACCTTGGTGGAGCGTTGTATAGTCGATCGCACTTTAATGCACAAATGGCTCAATCCGTTGCTGCGCTGCGATCCCGAAGGTGAATGGGATACTTCTGTAGGAAGTCGCAGCTTATTTATCATAAAAATTCCCGTTTTGCAACCCACTTTAGATAGTGTTGTGTTGGAGAGACAACCCGGTTTAATTGTTTGGGGGTTTGACGGATTTTTCAAAGGATGCGATCGTTGGGAATGCCAGCCCCAAATCCAAGGAACTCTCTTAATTAACCGCTTTGAATTTCAAATTCCCAATCCTTTAATTAGATTTGGTTTCAATCGCTTTGCCGCTCCTTGGACGCAGAAAGATATGAAAGACCAACTCCGCCGTCTCAAACGGGTAGCCGAGCAATTATCTCAAGGCATGGGTAATAGCTAATCGGTAACGGTAATCGGGAATCGGTAATTGGTAATAGCTGAAACCTCAAGACTAATAGAAAAAGCAGCACCAATTCGCAGTAACTCCCAATTCCCGCTTCCCGATTCCCGCTTTCCAATTCCCGATTCCCAATTTCTGAATTCCAACAACTTTGCTCGTTACCAGGATCGGCCTGGTAATGCAGATCCGGAGGCTCTGCCTCTCTTTACCCCTGGGCTTCGGGAAACAGAGGAGTGTCGCAGATGTTTAAATTATTAAATTTTAGTTCCTTACTTCCCAGTCCCCGATGATGAATTGGGCTGACAAATCATTTGTCTTGCTTGACCTGCCGTATTTTGCAACGCTGGGGAATTCTGATATAAAGCCTGCATATCTTGCAAATCTTTGATTACTCGCTGATAGATGGCCACCGCTTGATTGCCATTCACTTCTAAAGCAGCAGGCCCGTAATTTTGAATCACTTCGATCAGCGATATTTTGCCATCTTTGGAAGCTGCGAGTAAGGCATCGCGCAGTGCCGGCGCGCTTTGCAGCCGAGTTGTCGGCGTATAAGCAACCTCGCCCAATTCTTTGAAAACAATTTCCCCAAAATAAGTATTTGCCAACCGCGTTACTAATTGAGAATCTAAAGCCACTTCTCGCGTTAATATTTCGCGCACAGAATCGGGACTTTGTTTCGCCAGATTCAGAACGCTTTGCAGTTGAGGTGATGCTTTACCAGTTTGTGCAAAGCTTTGCAAGTCGCTCATCGGTAAAGTTACGTCAATAGCACCGTATTTTACGGTAACATTGTCTAATGCAAAGGCTTTGGCGCTGCTCAGCAATACTGCACTTGTCGAGAGCAAAAGTGCCAAACCTAATGATAAAGACTTTGACATTCTTTTGGTTAAATTGGCTGACTTCGGTTGCATTTCGTTTAGATAATTTTGTTGAAACTTAATGTTCATTGGTTTGTTCCTCTTTACGTCAAAATACTGTTTCGCTCGATCGTCTTTGCGGGTATCAGTCGGGAAAGTGGACTCAGGATTTCCGTAAATGACCTATGATTTTACAGTTATGTCAATCAAATTTAACCTATCTTTTGATAGGTGTCAATTGATGATTTATATGTTAATCTCACGTCGGCGATAGTTTGATAGAGCTTTGCAAAACTTATAGAAATATTCTGGGAGATTGAAAACCGTGTCTATTTAGGGCTAGAGTATGCGATCGATACCAAATTTAAATTTACATATCCCGATCGAGCCTTTCGAGCAATTGGCGGATTCTAGCAGCATCCTCAGCATTCGGAGCATTTCTCAGGTATAGTTCCAAATCGTGGCGCGCCTCGGCCAAGCGCCCGAGTTGATAGTAGAGAATTCCGCGATCGCGCCTTTCCAACAGCGCATCAGGAAACAGCAGCAAAATCCGTTCGATCGCGCCCAGCACCCTGACAGCATCACGCTGTTGCAAATAAATCGCCTTCAGATTTCCCAGCATTCGTCCCAAAAACTGCCGCCTACTTACCGGGGCGAGAAAAGCCGGCTGTAACTCCATCGGTTGACCATAAATTTGAGAAAGTCTCCCTTGACAATCTTCTGGAAATAATATCTCACCGCTATTAAACGCATCAACAAAAATGCCAGCATCTTCAAAATCCGGTCTAATTAAAAAATGTCCCGGCATCCCAATACCCACCATCGGAAAATCAATGCGTTTAGCAACCTCCAAATAAACCAAAGACAAAGAGATCGGAATGCCCGTACGGCGATCGAGCACTTGATTCAAAAAGCTATTCCGGGGGTCATAATAATCAACATCATTGCCCGAAAACTGGCAATCTTCGTATAAATAGCGGTTAATAGTTTGAATAATCCGCAGCGGATAATTTTGTGGCGGTAGGCGCGATCGTACTTCATCGGCGATCGCATCCAGAGCATCTAGATACTCATCAGGCTCAATATTTGGGTATTCTTCCAAAGCCATGTAGAGAGAAGCTTTCGCCAAGTCGATCGAACCATCCGGCTGATTGATTTCTAGATAAAAAAGTTGTCGGGCTCTGGGAAAATCCATATTGATGATTTACTTGATTTTAATTGACATTTTATCCGAATATCCTGTTGCCCAAAAAAACATTAAAAACATCTCTCTACTCTTCCTCTCTGCGTTAAGAGCGCCCTCTGCGGTTCAAAAAAAAACAGCCCTGTATGTAACGCGCACCTTACAACATAACTTTTAACTTCAAATTCCATGACTTTTACCAATCACCCAACTGCGACGAAAAATGCGAGCCAGAGTCGATTCCTCCAAAGCAAAATAAATAGGGCGGCCGTGAGGACAAGTGCGCGGATTGCGAGTTTGCTGCCATTCATCCAACAAATTTTGCATTTGTAAAACACTCAAAGGAGTGCCGTTTCGCATCGCACTGCGGCAAGCAGTAGCGACTTGAGCCGCTTGCAAATCTGCAACTTTACTGAGTTCAAAAAGCGCATCAGCACAGTCATCTCGATCGGCCAATAATGCAGGAACTTCGCGGGCGGCCCATAGCTGTTCGCCAAAAGTTTCTACTTCCAAACCCAACCGGGATAAATTCTCAATTTGTAGTGCAGATAATTGACGGAGAATCACTGGTTTTTCGAGAGATTTTAGCAGCCAATCGGCGCACAATTGCTCGTACAAAACGCGCTCGTGAGCGATGTGCTGTTCCACCAACCACATTCCGCTGGAATGTTCGGCCACAATGTAAGTATTGTGAACTTGTGCGATCGCCCTCAATTCCATCAATCCTATTTTATTACCTGTTGCCTGTTCGCCACCGTGATCATTCTGCCTAGCCGAAATCCCGACACTGTAAGCACTTTTTTGTTCCGATGCCTTCAGCAACTGTCCCACTCGATCGGGAATTGGGACAACCGACAAAATTTCATCATTTAGGTGCAAAGCCCGATCGATTGCAGCGCCAACTTGTGCTTGCCAAAAACTCGGATCGTGCAGATAAATTTCCACTTTTGCCGGGTGTCGGTTCCAGTCAATTTCTGAAGGGGAGAGTTGCAGGTGAACAAAACACACGGGATAGCGATCGCGCGGACAAGTGCGAGCAAAAGCACTCAGAATAGTTTGCTCTAATTCGGGCGATCGTACAACCCGTCGATTCACCGCAACTTTCACCCAATCCGGCCGTCTGCGGTGACAGCGATCGGGCAAACCAATTACTAACTCCAAAGACTGGGAATTGGTAACAGGTAATTCGTAATTGGCAACAGGTAATTGGTAATTGTGCTTGCTTGTCGCTCCCACAAGTTGAGTTTCTAGCAACAAATTTTCAGCTTTCAGATTTTGAGGACTTGCAGGCAAATCTAACTTTAAATATTGTAAATCGCTCGATCGCACGCCCCGCACAAACTGAGGTAAAATCTGTTCCGCCGTGCTGCTAGGAGTTATGTAAAAACAAGGCGTATTTGCTTGACGCAACTGCCAATGAACCTGCGGATGACAAATAGCAATTTGCTGAATGATTGATTGGATCGATCGCATTTGCTGTGCCGCAGACAAAAAAGTGCGACGTACAGGCCAATTCCCAAACAAATCAGCAACAGTGACTACCGTACCCGGAGCGATCGCCGCTGTTTCTACCTCCACAGCCTCGCCAGAGTTATTGTAAACTACCCGCCAGCCCGATCGAGCATTTTCAACTCTCCCCTGATTCAAGGATGAGCTAGCGGGGGTTTGCGCAGACTCTCGATTTTCCCAAAAATCACCCAATCCCAAATCATTCGGCCGACTCAAAACCTCCAAACAGCCCAACTGAGCCAAACTGTGCAAAGCTTCCCCACGAAATCCCAAAGTAGCAATTTTGTAAAGGTCTGCTTCAGTGGTAATCTTGCTCGTACTGTGAGGCGAAGCCGCCTGCTGCAAATTTTCCAGATCCATTCCCGTACCATTATCCGCAACTTGCACCCGCCACTGTTCGGGCCAAACAGACACAACGATGCGAGTTGCGCCAGCATCCAAAGAATTCTCCACTAATTCTCGTACCGCAGCGGCGATCGAGTCAATCACTTCGCCTGCGGCAATTAAATTGATAACTTCTGCGGGTAAGGTTTGAATAGTAACTGGCATCAGATTTTTAGCGGTTCGTCAATTCAATTCTACTTGATTTTGCAACTCGCTACACACTATAGCAGAAGGCAGAAGGCAGAAGGAAGGAAGGAAGAAGAACAACAAGAAGAAGAAGAAAGAAGTCGTAGGGTGTGTCGCCATGAAAAATCCATAACTTGCATATCGAAAATCTCACAGCGACGCACCCTCCAAACAGCGCCAATGTAAACCAACCCAACACTTTTTTTATAGAAAAACCTTGTAAAAATGGTATTAATTCAATTTAATTTGATTATGCCACTCACTTAACTTGTAACTTTCGGCAAGCGGATAAAAAAAGTTGTCCCTTTTTCGTTTTCTGACTCATAAGTAATTTCCCCTTTATGAGCATCAACTATCGACTTAGCAATCGCCGTACCCAACCCAGTACCAGTCCGCTTGCCATAAGTCACAAACGGTTCAAATAACTTTTCCTTAATTGACTGCGGAATGCCAGGGCCATTATCATAAATGCTAATTTCTGCCCACTCCTCGCTTTGTCCTACAACAATCTCTACCAAACCTCCGCGCCCGCCAAAAGCCTCAACAGCATTCCCAACTAAATTTTGCAAAACGCGCAAAATCTTATTTTCGTCCGCTTCCACTATCACTTCTGTCACGCGTATAACCAAATCTACTTTTGCCGCCTCAAAATAAACTCTATTCAACTTTTCAAACTGCTGCAACGTCTGAATTAAATTAACTGGTTTTTTATTTAATACAGAGTTGCCACGCGAAAATTCTAAGACTTCTTCAGCCATCCCCAACATTCGCTGAACCTGCAATTGAATAAGTTCGCACCACTCCTGAGTTTCCTCATCCGGGTGCATTTCTTTGAGTATTTCGCTGGAGAGTTTAATCCCAGTAAAAGGACTTTTGAAATCGTGAATAATTGTACTCACCATTTCTCCTACCAATACCATTTTTTGTTTATGTACGAACTGGCTAACATATTGATCTGTGGTATTCCGCAAATTCTTAATAATGAAACTAAACATTTGGAGTACGGAACTGCCTTTAGCAAACTGGAGAGTTGTTATCAGTTCTTCGCGGGATATTTTTGCCAAAGTCGAGCCACCTACAGCTACAGCTCTAGCACTGCGCGGTTCTCCGTCTAAAACTCCTAGTTCGCCAAAAAAATCGTCGGGCTTAGCAACAGCAATAGTTTGATATTTATTGTTTTCAACTTGCTTGCTAAACTCGACTTCACCTTCTAAAACTAGATATAAAAAATCTGCTGCTTGTCCTTCTTCAAAAACCAGTGTTTCCTCAGCAAAACTCTCCAATACAGCTATTTGGCACAGGTGAGCAGCTTGCAGAGGTTCAAAATAAGACATAAATCGATGAGATGCCAGATCCATGTGAAAATACCCGAGGCTTAGTTGAAACAGTTTCTTTCTTCTATTTTCGCCGATCGGCATTGATGCGTGGATTAAGATACAATACTGTTTTAAATGCCGATCGACCTAATTGACCAAAAATTAACGATCGCCAGATAGAACTATCGCAGCATTCTGCCCACCAAAGCCAAAACTCAAACAAAGCGCATTTCTCACAAGAGTTGCGCGCGCTGTGCGCACAAAATCTAATTCAAACCCCGGTTTGTTCATTCCGGTGCAAGGTGGCAACATCTGATGTTTAATACCCATCAAACAAAAAGCCACGCCCAAAGCTCCCGAAGCCCCCAAAGTATGACCGGTAGCCCCCTTAGTCGAACTAACAGCAACTCCTTGCTGAAACAATTGCTGAATTAACAGTGCTTCATGTCGGTCATTTAAATCAGTTGCAGTACCGTGAGCGTGAATAAAATCTAGATCAACCGCGACTAAATTGCTACGTTTCAAACATTGATTTACCGCCGCGATCGCACTTTCCCCCCCCAGATCCGGCGCGTTAGCATGAGTTGCATCATTTGTCAACCCAAAACCAGAAATTCGACCATAAATTTTAGCGCCACGACGCTTTGCCAACTCAGCCGATTCTAATACAAATAAAGCCCCGCCTTCGCCGAGCACAAAGCCCTCCCGGTGTTCGTCAAACGGATAGCAGCCAGTGTTTGCCAAAGCACCCATCCGGTTAAATCCAGCCACAGTCAGCGGTGTAATTGGGGCTTCTACAGCACCTGCGATCGCCTGCTGACACTCACCGGTACGAATTAAATCAACAGCACGGGCGATCGACTGTATGCCCGTCGCACAAGCAGCCATCGGCGCCAGCACCGGCCCGATCGACCCAATTGCCCTCGCGGCGGCGATCGCCCCCATGTGAGGCAAAAAATTCATGAATTGAGAATCGGGAATTAGTAATTGGCGATCGGGCATTGGGCATTGGGCATTGGGCATTGGGAATTCCCTTCCTTCTTCCTTCTTCCTTCTTCCTTCTTCCTTCTTCCTTCTTCCTTCTCTTGCCAACTGTTCCAAATTTGACTGAAAGCCACGACTAGAACCAATAACAATCCCGCAATCAGGCAAAGGCAAAGTCAAATCAGCATCTTGCAAAGCATCTGCTAAAACAGGCAGAATTAAACTTATTAAATCAGCAGGTTTTGTACCAACCAGAGCCAAAAGCTGCGGTTCAAATTCTAAAAAAGGTTGATAGCGCTCAATTCCCGAATCCCCAGCCAACAGTCTTTTCCAGCTATTTTCCAGATTGCCCAAAGCTGAAACAACACCAATTCCAGTAACAACAACATCCATAAATTGAAATCAGAAGGCAGAAGGCAATTATTAGTTATTAGTTGTTAGTTGTTAGTTGTTAGTTGTTAGTTGTCAGTTGTTAATCATCACTAATAACCAATAACTAATAACCAATAACTAATAACTACTAACTAATGACTACTGAACAGGCTTAAAATTTTCCAAACCCTGAGTAACAGTAGCCTTCTCAATCCGATCGCCCGCTTCAATCTTATCAACCACATCCATCCCCTGCTTCACGTAGCCAAAAACCGCATAGCTGCCGTCCAAAAACGGCACATCGGTCAAAGTAAAGTAAAACTGAGAAGACGCGGAATCAGGACTCTGCGATCGAGCCATAGCCACAGCCCCACGACTGTGCATTAACACAGGTTTTTCCTTAACCCCAGCTTCCTGTAGCGTCGCGCTATAAGTTGGATTTGGGGCACCTTTAGCCTTAATTTCCAGAGGAATCATGCGTTCGGTAGAAGTTTTTGGGTCAATAAAACCCCCAGTTCCCAGTCGTGCTGTCGGGAATTTAGGGTCTTTTCCCTGCGGATCGCCGCCCTGAACCACAAAAGGCTGAGGTTCCCGCACAACTCGGTGAAATACTAGCCCGTCGTAGACACCTTTTTGAACCAAATCGACAAAATTCCCCGCAGTAATTGGCGCATTAGTGCCATCAAGTTCGATCGTAATCGGAGCACCTTTGACCATCATCACCACCGTTGCTTTTCCTTCCAAACGTGGCAAATTGCTAAATTGCGAACTCACCGCCACAGCATTAGAAGGAGGCGGAGATGGAGACAAAGCAATGCTTTCACCAGACGCCGGATTCGGTGTCGGAGTTGAGTTAGCCTGCGGGGAACTACCGCATCCCCCGACAAACAGCGCGCCAATTATTAAAAGTGAGAAGAACCACCGCTGAATTTTGATTTGCATTTGCATTTGTATTTTTACTCAACAACGTAAGTAAGGTGCGCAATGCGCACCCTAGATTGATCGATTTACCAGGTATGATAGTGTGCACCATTTCATGCGCACGCAACATTTATCGATTTGCAAGCGTTGCACACCTTACGAGAATCTCTAAAGTCCTTCTAGAGGAACTTGCAAAAATCGAGCCAATTCCGCCGCTTGATTTTCCACCTCAGACAAAGCAATCGGCTGTCCGACTCTAGTCAGGGGAAACTGACGGCGGTCTTTGAGCTTAAGATAAATACTGCGACGGGGATTGAGACCTTCCTTAATGTCCACCCGCACAGATTGCACCTCGGATGTTTTGCAATTAAAATCAAGTGTGCGGTTTTTGCCAGGAAATCCCCAGCGAAAGATCCGAACGTTGCCAGTTTGTCGATCGAACTCATTGTAGCCACCGCCGACATCCCAGAGAATAGTCAGCCACAGGTAAAGCGCCAACAGTACGCCACAGACCCCATAAAAACCCATCGCGATGCCTTGAGGGATAAAAATGAGCTTAGTCGGGTCAGCAAAAGGCAGCAGATTAACGTGCAAGTAGCTGGAAATGCCCGACAGCAGGAAACCAGTCCCGCCAATGCTGACAATTGTCCCCCACCAGAAATTGCTAAAGCGGCGGGAGCCCAAAACCTGGTAGCGCAGGACAGAATCGATCGAAGTCGTCGTTTTTGCAGTCATAAAAGTAAACAGCCTTAAACCCAAATCTTAATTCAACTAGCCCGCACCTGCGTCACACTTCGCTAACGTCAGCGCAGTCGATCGGTCAAAGTGTATCAATTTTGCCAATTATGTTAAAAATTTATCAAAATCTAATGTATACTTATGTTAACTTTAATTAGAAACCTTAGTTTTTTAACAAGCAAAAGGATTTTACCCCTATGACAATCGCAGTCGGACGCGCCCAGAACGAAAGAGGCGTCTTTGATGTCCTCGATGACTGGCTCAAGCGCGATCGTTTCGTTTTCGTAGGCTGGTCTGGCATCTTGCTATTCCCATGCGCCTACATGGCAATTGGTGGCTGGTTAACCGGAACCACCTTCGTCACATCCTGGTACACCCACGGTTTGGCAAGCTCCTACCTCGAAGGAGCCAACTTCCTCACCGTCGCAGTATCCACCCCAGCCAACAGCCTCGGACACTCCCTGCTGTTCCTGTGGGGCCCCGAAGCACAGTGGGACTTCACCCGCTGGTTCCAACTCGGTGGACTGTGGGCATTTGTCGCCCTCCACGGCGCTTTCGCACTGATCGGCTTCTGCCTGCGTCAGATCGAAATCTCCCGTTTAGTCGGCATCCGTCCCTACAACGCCCTAGCATTCACCGGCCCCATCGCCGTGTTCGTTTCGGTGTTCCTGCTTTACCCCTTGGGTCAATCAGGCTGGTTCTTCGCCCCCAGTTTCGGCGTCGCAGCAATTTTCCGCTTCTTGCTCTTCCTGCAAGGCTTCCATAACTGGACGCTCAACCCCTTCCACATGATGGGCGTTGCAGGCATCTTGGGCGGCGCGCTATTGTGTGCTATTCACGGTGCAACCGTGGAAAACACCCTGTTTGAAGATGGCGAAGGTGCAAACACTTTCCCAGCTTTTAACCCAACTCAATCTGAAGAAACCTACTCGATGGTTACAGCTAACCGTTTTTGGTCGCAAATCTTCGGAATTGCGTTCTCCAACAAGCGCTGGTTGCACTTCTTCATGTTGTTCGTCCCCGTTACAGGCTTGTGGATGAGCTCTCTGGGCATCGTCGGTTTAGCATTAAACCTGCGGGCTTATGACTTCGTATCACAAGAACTTCGCGCAGCAGAAGATCCTGAGTTTGAAACGTTCTACACTAAGAACATTCTGCTTAACGAAGGTATTCGTGCTTGGATGGCTCCAACTGACCAACCACACGAAAACTTCATCTTCCCTGAAGAAGTTCTGCCTCGTGGTAACGCACTTTAAAAAAATCAGGATTTGGATTTCAGATGAATTTTTTTAAAGTGAAATTGAAATCCAAATCCCCATTCCCCGGTGCAGACTCCGGTACTCCTGTGCCTGCACAGGGGAACAAAAAAACCCAAAATCCAAAACCTAAAATCGTTGGAGGTTCTACCGCGTGGTAACGCTCTCTAATTCCTATGCAAGCGGTCGCGACCAAGAATCCTCTGGGTTCGCTTGGTGGTCTGGCAACGCTCGTTTAATCAATCTCTCAGGCAAACTGCTGGGCGCACACGTCGCTCACGCTGGTCTGATCGTTTTCTGGGCCGGAGCAATGACTTTGTTTGAAGTCGCTCACTTTATCCCAGAAAAACCCATGTACGAACAGGGCTTAATCTTGATGCCCCACGTCGCTACTTTGGGTTGGGGTGTCGGCCCCGGCGGTGAAGTCACTGATATCTTCCCGTTCTTCGTAGTCGGCGTTCTGCACTTGATTTCATCTGCTGTTCTCGGTTTGGGCGGCATTTATCATGCTATTCGCGGCCCAGAAGTTCTCGAAGAATACTCTTCGTTCTTCGGCTACGACTGGAAAGACAAAAACCAGATGACCAACATCATCGGCTATCACCTGATTTTATTGGGTGCCGGCTGCTTTCTGCTGGTTGCTAAAGCCATGTTCTTCGGCGGTGTCTATGACACTTGGGCTCCGGGCGGCGGCGACGTGCGTATGATCACGAACCCCACTCTCAACCCGGCTGTGATTTTTGGCTATTTGGTTCGCTCTCCTTTCGGCGGCGAAGGCTGGATTGTCAGCGTCAACAACATGGAAGACATCATCGGCGGTCACATCTGGCTCGGCCTGATTTGTATCGCTGGCGGTGTTTGGCACATTTTGACCAAGCCTTTCGGCTGGGCTCGTCGCGCCTTAATCTGGTCTGGCGAAGCTTACCTGTCTTACAGCTTGGGCGCTTTGTCCCTCATGGGCTTCATCGCTTGCTGCTTTGTCTGGTTCAACAACACTGCTTACCCTAGCGAATTCTACGGCCCGACGGGCCCGGAAGCTTCTCAAGCGCAAGCTTTGACCTTCCTGATCCGCGACCAACGCTTGGGTGCTAACGTCGGTTCTGCACAAGGCCCGACCGGTCTGGGTAAGTACCTGATGCGCTCTCCTACTGGCGAAATTATTTTCGGCGGTGAAACGATGCGTTTCTGGGATTTCCAAGGCCCTTGGTTGGAACCTTTGCGTGGTACTAACGGTTTGGACTTGAACAAAATCAAGAATGACATTCAGCCTTGGCAAGCTCGCCGCGCGGCTGAATACATGACTCACGCTCCTTTGGGTTCTTTGAACTCTGTGGGCGGCGTGGCAACTGAAGTTAACTCGTTTAACTTTACGTCTCCTCGTTCTTGGCTGTCTTGTTTCCACTTTGTGATGGGTTTCTTCTTCTTTATCGGCCACTTGTGGCACGCGGGTCGCGCTCGCGCGGCTGTCGCTGGTTTTGAAAGAGGTATCAATCGCGAAAACGAAGCGGTACTTTCTATGCCTGATTTGGACTAATCGATCGCATTTAATGTTGATTTGATTGTCTAATCGAAAAAGGCTCCTGCTTAACGGCGGGAGCTTTTTTTACTGCCGATTAACTCAAATTATGAATATTAAAAATAGCAGCTATAGCCCAATACGGTTTACTTAACACTATTTATGCCCCGGAGATCCCCCTAAATCCCCCTTAAGAAGGGGGACTTTGAGGACATTCTTGTCCCACCCCCTACTCCCCTTTTTAAGGGGTGTGCCAGGGAGATCGGTCTTAAGTGAACCGTATTGAGCTATAATCACTGGGAAACAGTCAATTAAGTTGATGGAGATCCTTACTATGGAATTAGCACTGCCTGACTTGTCTCAAAGCTTTCAAAAAACAAAAGGATTTGTGACGGAACAAGTCGGAAAAGCAGTTAATTCTACTTCAGAAACAACAGCCCAAGCTAAATCTTCTCTATACGAATCTGCGGACAAGGCAAAAGAAGCTCTCACTCAACTCAAACAAACTACGAATTCTGCCGTTAATGCTGTTAATCGAGCTACGAACAATGCTTTAGGTAATGTAGCGGAGACAACTAAAAAAGCAAGTAATTCTCTATCGAAAGCCGCGAATCAAGCAGTTACTCGTGTTAGTGAAACTACCGACAAAGCTGTTGATGCTGTTTCTAACTCTGCTATAACTGCTAAAGAAACTCTCACTCAAACTACTAACTCTGCGGTCAATACTCTGAATCAACAACTAGCCAAGCTGTAGAGAGTGTAACTCAAGCAACAGAAAAGGCTAAGGCTTCATTACAAGATAGCATTGACAAGGCTGAAAATATTAGCGGTGCGGCTTCAGATGCCATTAAAAGTGCGATCGATGCTACGGTCAAAAATTGGATTGATTCTCATCCTGCAATCTTCTGGTTGGTGAGTCATCCGTTGATAGGCTTAGCAATGCTGCTGCTATTTATATTCATTATATTCGGTTTGTTCCAGGCTTTAGGTAGCTTTTTTGCAGAAGGATGGTTATCTATTTTGCAAATCCCTGGAAAATTTATACAAGGGGTTTTTAGTGTCGGCTCTAAATCTGCAAGCAATCTCGGCGGAGTGGCTGTAAACTCATTGGTTTCAAGGACTCCGGGATCGAATGATAATTCAGCTTTACAATTGAGGGGAGTTGAATCAAACAGTTTGGAGTCTCAAGAACGATTTGCTAATATTTTGACAAGGTTAGAGGCAATTCGACAAGAGCAGAATCAGCTTTTACAAGAAGCGGCGACTATTTTAGGCAAGTAGTTGAATACAGAGTGAGAAGGTGTGGCCCGATCGCACTTATGGTAAATTTAAGATATCCAGGCTTTGGATCAAAGCCAGATAAATAAAGGCTTGCAGTCGATCGACCAATACGCCATGCCCGATTCCGAATTTAATGCTGATTTGATTGTCTAACAATCAAAAGGCTCCTGTTTAACTGCAGGAGCCTTTTTATTTAGGCTATTTATCAGAAAATTGGGTTGAAAACCCCTTCTTTAGTGGCCGGCTTTAATTCAAGTAAGTCGGTAAAGCTTTAAATCATTGAAATATTAAGGATTGCGACAATTCTTGAATCAAGTAGGTTTTTAGTTTAGAATAAAACCAGTTTACAAGCTGCGTCCAAATCAAACGCAAGATTTAAAAATAAAGATTGAGTATCTAGCTGCAAAGCAAGGAAAAATCGTAATTAAAGTCAATCCTAAACACTCAAGCCAAGAATGCAGAAATTGTGGACACATTGACAAGTCTAACAGAGATGGTAAAAAGTTCAGGAGTGTCAAGCTAATACAATGATATCAGAATGATTTAACCGCAGAGAGCGCAGAGACCACAGAGTTCGAGATGAGAGAGATGAATAATTCCGATACCAAGGGATTTGATATGAATCATCAAACTTGGTTGACATTACTAAAAACACACCGGGCGATTGCAGTTATCCGTTCCTCAGACAAGGAAATGGCTTTGCAAATGGCAAAAGCCGTAGCAAAAGGAGGAATTCAGTTTATTGAGATAACTTGGAATACCAAAAAAGCCGCTGAATTAATTTCCCAACTCCGCTCCGAATTGCCTACTTTTAGTATTGGTACTGGCACACTATTAAACTTACAACAGTTGCAGGAAGCGATAGATTGTGGCGCTCAATTCCTGTTTACTCCTCACACGGATGTAGCTATGATTAAAGTAGCGGTTGATGCGGGAGTGCCGATCGTCCCTGGTGCTTTTTCTCCGACGGAAATTGTGACTGCGTGGCAAGCGGGCGCTAGCTGTGTTAAGGTGTTTCCGATATCGGGTTTGGGAGGTGCGGCTTACCTGAAAGCCCTCCAAGGCCCGCTGGGTGATATTCCTTTGATTCCCACCGGTGGGGTGACGCTGGAAAATGCAAAGGTATTTATTGATGCTGGGGCGATCGCCGTTGGTTTAGCAGGAGACTTATTTCCCAAACACTTAGTGGCTAATGGAGATTGGGAGGCGATCGCCCAAATTGCTCGAATTCTCACCCAAAACTTAACAACTTCTGAATCCTCTTTCCCATCTAAAATTTCAAATCGCCAATCTCAAATGATATAAGGTGTGAGGCATGAAAAACAATATGAACTCAACTTACTTGCGCCGGCTTGGAACTTTTTGTGCTGGTTGCGCCTTGACAATTGCAGCCTTATCTGGCGGCTCAACTGCTGCAATTGCCGGCGAAAAACGCAACACAATTGCCTATAGAATTATGGAGTTGCAACAATCCACTCAGCGTTGGATTGAAATTGATTTATCAAGACAAAAGTTAATAGCTTGGGAAGGAAATAAATCAGTTTACGCGGTGTTTATTTCCAGCGGTAAATCATCGACTCCCACCCGCACGGGAACTTTTGCGATTCAAACCAAACATCCCATTGCTAGGATGACTGGGCCGGACTATGATGTGCCGGACGTTCCTTATACAATGTATTACGATGGGGGAATGGCAATCCACGGCGCTTACTGGCACAATTTGTTTGGTACTCCTGTTAGTCATGGTTGTACAAATGTAGCGGTAAATCACGCTAAATGGCTGTTCAATTGGGCATCGGTGGGGACGGCGGTGGTGGTACACAAATCGGAAATTTAACTGACTAAGGACTTACTCAGCCGTTCTATAAGACCTACCCAAAACTACCTACCTCTAGACTTAACTGGACATTGGTGGTTTCAATGCTTACTTCCTGTTTCAACGCAGTCTCAAGATGACTCTTGAGAGGTTTGTCTGCTCCACAAGCAATAAGAGTAGAAC
>JAJAYT010000541.1 GCA_026786085.1 Microcoleus sp. CAN_BIN18
ACCTTGAAAAAAATAATTTACGGCAAAATATCGCCGAAATCAATAGTTCATTCGGGAGCAGGTTTGTTTTTTGCTCAAAACATGATGTACAATCATACAATCACAGTTTACGATCGAAATTTTAAATTAGTCAAAACTATTTCCGATCGAGTAAACTTGTCGAAGTTTGGCTTTTCTAAATTTAAAGGTAATTATCAAGGCTCTCCCGTAGAAGCAGCTTTTTCAACAGACGGCAAATATGCCTATGTATCCAACTATCAAATGTACGGTTCCGGGTTTGACAATCCTGGGAGCGATCGGTGTTCCCCAGCGGCAAAACATGACCAAAGTTTCCTGTACCGGATCAATACCGAAACTTTGAAAATAGAAAACGTCATTCCTGTGGGTGCTGTTCCCAAATTCAATGCTGTTTCACCTGACAATCGTTTCGCCCTCGCTACCAATTGGTGCAGTTGGGATTTGAGCATAGTTGATATCAATAAAAACCGAGAAATTGAACGAATAAAATTGGGTGCATATCCTCGGGGTATTGTGGTAACCCCCGACTCAAAAAGTGCCTACGTTGCTGTCATGGGTTCTTCAGATATTGCTAAGGTTAATTTGATCGATTTTTCGGTAGAATGGCTGCGAAATATAGGCAATGCGCCGCGTCATTTGGTAATCGATCCTAATGGCAAGTATCTTTACGCGACTTTGAATGGTGAAGGGAATGTCGCAAAAGTTGACTTAAAAAGTGGTAAGGTTGTGGATAGAGTTTCGACGGGAAGTCAACCTCGCAGCATGACAATTTCTGGTGACGGTAAACTCATTTATGTGGTGAATTATGGATCTAATACTGTCAGCAAGGTGCGATCGAGCGATTTGAAGGTGCTGCAAACCGTGAATGTGAACGCCAGCCCGATCGGCATTACTTACGATTCAGAAACTAATCAGGTTTGGGTGGCTTGTTATTCGGGGAGTATTATGGTGTTTCAAGATTAGAGCGATCGGCGATTTAAACAGACTGTTGGGGAATTCACAGAGGGTTTAACTGTCAACTGTTAAAGCTATGAAATTTAATCGTTTTGGAAAATATCCGATCGCATTTATGTTAGTGTTGCTATGTGCGATCGGTCTGCACCATCCAACATTTGTCCGCGCAATGGAGTCGCCACAAGTGCAAATTACCGAACCAGAACCAACCTTAGTAGCACCTGAAAGTGTTTTCATGAGTCAACTTCCCAGTTGGGCGCGGCTGGTTGATATCCGCACTGTCAATCGCAATATTCGTCTCGATATTCGCTACGCCACGACTAACAATTTCTTGAAACAAAAACTTTATCCGATCGCAAAATGTGCTTTGAGAAGTTCAGTTGCTCAAAAGTTATCTCTAGTTCAAACAGATTTAGAAAAAAGCGGACTGGGTTTGAAAGTTTACGATTGTTACAGACCTTTCTCTGTGACTAAGCAAATGTGGGAAGTTTTGCCAGATCCGAACTATGTTGCTAATCCTGCTAGAGGTTCGCGGCACAATCGCGGTGCTGCTATTGATTTGACTTTGGTCTTGAGCACTGGCAAAGAATTAGAGATGCCCACGCCCTTCGATGATTTTACCACAAAAGCCCATAGGGATTACGCAGGAGGCAGCGCCCAATCTCGGAAAAATCGTCAATTACTGGAAGATGCGATGAAAAAACAGGGATTTGTTGGTATCACAACAGAATGGTGGCACTTTGATTCGGAAGATTGGCAGAAATTCGCGATTCTTGATATCTCGCTGGGGGCGATTCCTTGATTAGCTAAGACGGCGGTTAAAACCGCGTCTACACAAACGAAGTCCGCCTCCGCGGACGGTCGAAAAGAAGGTAATTTTAACCGCCCACTCTTCAACCCCTCTGAGCTCGGGTTTTGTCTGTATAGACGCGGTTTCAACCGCCCGGTCTTCTTGGGAATTTTATCGCACTTTTACCGAAAATTCGTACTCATATCCCCGGAAATTTGAGTCTAGTTGAAATGTGTAATTGCCAGTAACAGGGATTTTTCCCGTCCACTCAGTTTGATTGTCTTGATAAGGCTCTCCTGTCAAAAGTTTGCCGTCAGGAGTTAAAATTTGTGGAAAAACATTTTTCCGATTCCTAACAGTCATTGTTTGACCCTTAGCAGCACGAATTATGTAAGAGTGACTACCACCACCAATAATTCTACCTTTAACAATTGCCTCATCTCCCCCTGGCAAGAAATTAATCTGCTGTTTGATATTGGGACAACTGCTTTCGGTGCGATTTTTCGCAATCCAACCAGCAACTGGATCGGTAATTCGGAACCACCCGTTTTGTTCTTCGACGATGGTAACAAAGCTATTATTTTTAAGTGTTCCTACTATTTTGCTGTCGGCTACTCGCGGGTGCGATCGCACATTCAGCGGTGGATTCGGATCGTTGACTACAGCTTGGATGATTCTACAGCCCGAATTTGGAGGCGTGATAACCACAGGCTCGTTTTTTGACTCCGAAACTCCTGTAATTAGCGAGGGTTCAACTACAGGCGTTTTTGCAGGTTGTGGTGCAGATTCCTCAGACTCAATGGGCGAGATTGTTGCTTGCAGAGGTTCAGGTTGTTTAGATTCGCCATTGTTTGTCGGCGCCAGTACGATCGGGTTTCTGGGCGATGTTACGGATTCTGTAATGGTAGGATTGGGCGATTGGGGCGATCGCGAGTGTTGTATGGTTGCACTAGCCACTCCGACAGCCGTTGCTAGCCCTGCTAAGCCCACTACGATGATTTGAGTAGAAGTAAACGGCATAACTAACTCCTATGTATATATACTGATAATTTCTGTTGCCCAGTTGCTATGGCTATTTAATCCATAGTGAAAATACTTAGTCTAAACCAATCGTTCAGGATTTTTTTTCCAAAAATCTTCGATCGACAATTGCCACAATAATTCACTGCATATATACTAAACCCCTGTAGTGATGTTAGTTTTGCTGTGAGCCAATTGTAGGCAAGTCGGGCAAGGTAAGCATCCAAGGTGAGGTTGAGCCGAGTAACTAAAATGTCAAGATTGATTCCTCACAAATTACAACCGCCTCGCGATTTACTGCTTTCGGAGGTGCAGCGGGAAATCCAAGCAGGCCGATCGCAATCTTTGCACGCTGCTGTGTTGGCTAACCTCAGCCAAGACTCCCAGCCTGTCGGCGTTAGCCGCTGTTGGGATGTGGAAGTGAAAGCGGGAAACCGTCCGAGTTTTCGGCTTCCTCCCAAAGCTAGCATTTCTAAAGTGTTCGATCGCACCGGCGGCAAATTGGTGATTTTGGGAGCCACGGGTGCCGGCAAAACCACGACGCTGCTAGAATTGGCTCTGGTGTTAGTTTCCCGCGCCCAAAAAGATCCTAGTTTCCCAATACCAGTGTTGTTTGAACTCGGATCGTGGAAAGCAGAATCCGGGGCGATCGCCGATTGGTTAATTGCTCAACTTAAGTTCAAATACGGCATCTCTCCTGCGATCGGCAAAAAATGGCTCGCTGAACAAAAATTGTTGCCTCTCCTCGACGGTTTGGACGAAGTTGAAACCCACCGCCAAAATAGCTGCATTCAAGCAATCAATCAGTTTATTGAAAGTGAATTCAAACCGAAACATTTAGTCGCTTGCAGCAGTTTTGAAGTTTACAAAAACTGCCAAACTAGATTTAAATTGCAAGCAGCAGTTTTGTTAAAACCTTTAACAGAAACTCAAATTCAAAGTTATCTGCTAGAAGCCAGAAGCCGCGAACTTTGGTACAGCATTGAGCACGAGCCGGAGTTGTTGAAATTAGCAAAAGTCCCCTTACTTTTGAGCATGATGGCTCTAGCTTACGAGGATATTTTAATCGAATCTTGGAAGCGTATAACTTCCGCAGAAGAACAGCGCAAATATCTGTTAACTGCCTACATTCGCCGACAAATGACTGGGGAAGTGAAACAGTATCCCAGAAATAAGGAACTGCGATCGGCACAAATTCGCCACTGGCTGGGATGGCTGGCGAAAAAGATGGAACAGCAAGGAATTCAAGAATTTTACCTCGATCGCATACCGTCAAGCTGGCTAGAAACAGGCGAGGAGCGACGCAAGTATCAGTTTGGGGTTAAGCTAGTTGGCGGATTGATTTGGGTGGTTTTGGGATTAATTGTCACCCTAGTTTCCGGGTCTGTTTTGGGGTTGATTGCGGGTGCTGTAGTGGCGGTAATTAGTGCTGTGTTGCCTGCAATTCCGGCGATTGACAGTTTGATATTGCGCCTCGTGCTGTGGTCTAGTGGCCATATTCCTTGGGATTACCAGCGTTTTCTTGATGCTGCTGTCGATCGCCGACTACTACAAAAAACGGGCGATCGGCGTTATCGATTTATTCACGATTTGTTGCAAAAACATTTTTCAGAAATCTAAATGCAGAAGCTTGACAAAATTCACTATTCATGATTAACGACCGGGCGGTTGAAACCGCGGCTACACAGACAAAACCCGCCTCCGCGGGTTGAAGAGTACCTCATAAAAATGCGTTACTTTCTTC
>JAJAYT010000542.1 GCA_026786085.1 Microcoleus sp. CAN_BIN18
CCGCGCAGTTGTTAAAACCCCACTGGTGGGGCCCCGGGGCGGCCGGGGGGCGGCCACACATTGTAATGGGTCCGTAGTCAGCACTTTAGCCCGAACCAATCCGGCGCAAAAACGCCCCCACTACGAACCTATTTTATGGGGTTCGTAGTGAGGACTTTAGTCCGCATCCATTCAGAGGACTAAAGTCCTCACTACGAACCTATTTTATGGGGGGTGTTTTACGGATTTGAGATAAGTCAAAGTCCTGTCGGTGCTAGAGGCTCAATGTCTGGGTCAAATCCCCCGACTTGATTTGTGCGAATTATCCACAAAAATGCTCCTTGTTTTAATAAAACTTTGGCGATTTCATCTTGGGTGCGCCTCGGTAGCATTGTTCGGTAACTAATAGCAGCTTTTATCAAATTCGCTATACCACCGAAAAAGGTTTTTTTCAGTTCCGAATCAATCCCCGCTAATCTGGAATTTTTGCGCCAATCTGGACGGACAACACCAAGGGGAATTAATACTTTTTCTAAACTCTGTGCTAAGTCTACTAACTGCTGAAATCTTTGAGTTTGGGCGGCGGTGGGATTAGTGTTCAGCCAGTCTTGAATCTGAGGATTTGACTCAATTTCGGCAGTGATTTTTTTAATTGTAGCGTAAATTGCCTGACTTGAATCTTGGACGCAAGAAGTTGCTGGCGTGACTAAACTTGCACCAGTTCCGTCTCCGGTGCGGTAGCGGGCCATCATGATATCGAGTTGCTCGTTTAATTCGCTTAAGGGTGACAGGATGATGCCGTCAAAATCGTAGTCGCAACACACGCAGTCTAATTTACAAATGAGATCGCACACCGGGCGATCGCCCAACCAGCCGCGCTGCAAATCTCCCATGTAACTTTGCCATTTGCTCGAACCAGCAACAATTCCGTCTGGATTGTGCGCGTATACTTGTTTGTATTCTATGTCAAAACGCAGTTCGCTAGTAAATCGATCGCGCACCACTTTTGCGACTCCGAAAGCAAAATGTCCGGTGACAATTCCCAGCGGTGCCGATTCGCCTTTTTTGCCACCGATACCGCCGAAACAGTGAATCACAATGCCAATATCTCCTTCTTGCCAAGGAGAGATTAAAGCGTTTTCTGTAGCATCATTTGGCACTAACAATACTCTTTTTGCTTGCCCTTTTTGGGCTGATGTATTTTGCCAGTTTTCGCTACTTAAATAAGCCAGAGATTTTTGGAGTCCAAAATGTGTTTCATCTGGGATTAATTGGGCAATTCTGCGCGGTTCGATCGCCTGCACTACAAAAATATTGTCTTCGTCTCTTTCGCCGTAAATATACCAGCCATCTGGATTTAATGGCGATTGTTCGATCGAGTGATTGGTAGACCTCGCTATACCATTTTTGTCTGGCTGTACTTGCGGAATCCGAATGATTTCAGCGACACCATCAAATTGTTGAGATATTTTGTTAAAATGCCGGACAATAAATTTGTCGCTTTCTGGTTCTTTTCGCTGTAAAATTGAGACTAAGCCGCACAAACGTCCGATAATTTGTACTGGTTCGCGATCGATAATTAGTTCCTGCCGATCGCTCTTGCTGTGGTTGACGACAATCACTGGCCTGCGTAACATCACAGTCACGCTATCTTCTAGTCTCGTACCTGCTAGAGTTTCTAAAGGGCCGACATTCCGCCAGCCGTTCAATCTATCTGGATGGATGTTGCCAGATTTTTGACTTTTTTCAGTTTTTTTTGTGAAGTTGATATCTTGACTGACTGCGTGGACAAAAAACTGAACTTGGCGATTCGTACTCCACTGCAAAGATGCTGTTTTACCAATGAAATTTTGATATTTTTTCGGGGCATTAATCACTTCCAAAAACACTGAACCGTAAGGCTGACGCTGTTCGTTTGAGGGCAAAATTAAGCGACCATGCCAAAGAGCGATCGGCTTATATAAATGGGCAACTTCTGATGAATCTTCGCAGATAATCTCCGGTTTAACCGCTTCTGCAAGATCACTTTTTTTGCCAAAAATATTAGAAGTTAGATTGCCGTCATTTTCTAGAAATAAGGGTTCTAAAAAAACATTTTCAGGTTTGGCAAGACTAGCGGTTGAATTGCCAGTATTTCCTTTAAACAGCCGTTTATAAAAATCGTGGTTGCGAACCCATTTATCCTGCCACCAATTCAGAAAAATCCGCATAAAAATAAAAGCTGTTAAGCCGAAAATAACTACTAAAGCTATCATCCCCAAAGTCAAAATGAATTGCTCGAAAGATTGACCGGAAAGTAAAATAATTGTCGGTCTGATCAAAGAATATGCTGCCATAATAAGTAGGTAAGGGCAAAAAAAATATAATATTCCGATCGCCAATTGTAGATATTGTGTTGAACTCTCAATGGGTAGAAAGTCTTTGGGATTTTAAAATCCCCAAAGCCAAGTGCACCAACTTCCGATATCATTGCACCGATCGCCTGCATTTCAATGACCTTTCCACAACCCGATAGTCGATCGCTCATAGCCCTTGAGTAACAGATTGCCCAGAATAGCCGGCTTTCGCACAAGCGATCGGGAACCGGGTTTTAGTTAAAAAGACAGGTTACAGCCCCTAGAAGCTCCAAAAAACCCGGTTTCTTGGAGTTTTACCGCAGATGTCGGCGGATATACGCCGATCGACGCTGATGAATGCAGCTTTAACTTATTCATCAACAAAACTTACTTTCAAAGCTTCTTCGAGGGTAAAAGGCGATTCCTTGGGGAAAAAGTTTAATTTAATCCCTGTTTCATCCGCAGCTTTCTGGCAAGCTTTTTCATAACAATTATCAAACACTTCTACAATCAGAGGTTGCAAACTTGGACTATCTTCTAGCAATGCTTCAATACAGATACGCTGTTCTGCGATGGTACTCCGCCAACTTTGGCTACGTTTTTCTGGCTGATATTCCCATTTGAGTAAGTGCATCAAAAGCACAATTAAACGATTTTTCAATTCTCGTTTCTCACTTCTGCCCATACTTTCGATTTCTTCAACTAAATTCGGAATATCTATCTGATTAAATTTGCCGTTTTTTAATTTCTGAGCAGTAGCTTCTATCCACAAACAAAAGTCTTGTTCGTAGAGATTATCTTCTGTTGTGACAGACTGACTAATCATAACTAATTTCCTTTCAATCATTTTGTTTAAAGTCAGCAATCGCACGGGTGGTCAGAAACCGGGTTTTTAGGAAAATATTTCGTTACAGCCCGTAGAAGCTGTAACAAACCCGGTTTCTTTGAGTTTTAACCGCAGATGTCGGCGGATGATTGGTGTCAACTTAATATCAAACGTAGTTACAGACTGCTGTTTACCGCCCAGGCCAGATCCCCCCTAACCCCCTTAAGAAGGGGGGGACAAGAATCTTCTCAAAGTCCCCCTTGCTTTCGGGGGATTTAGGGGGATCTGACCTCGGATAAAAGCGAGATTTTTCAGTGGTTCCAGGCTTAAGTTGACACCAATGGTCGGCGGATATACGCTGATGGACGCAGATGAATGCAGCGGTATCCTACTTTTTTACTTGCTCAACACGCCTTCGGGAATTCCCAAAAGATCCTCAATTCGAGGCATATCTTCCAAAGCAATCACTCGCCCTTCATCCTCGAAACCGGAAATTTGATCGAAGTTTAAATATCGATACAAATCGTCAGCAAAAGGATTAATCTTTTTCTCGACAATCTCCATGTATTCTTGGACTGTGGGAATTCGACCCAACAGCGAACAAACTGCGGCTAATTCGGCTGAACCGAGATAAACTTGCGCGTCTTTGCCCATGCGGTTATTGAAGTTTCGAGTAGAAGTTGAAAATACCGTTGTAGCATCTTTGACTCGTGCTTGATTTCCCATACAAAGACTGCAACCGGGCATTTCTGTACGAGCTCCAGCCGCTCCAAAAATGCTGTAGTAACCTTCTTCTTTGAGTTGCTGTTCATCCATCCGAGTTGGCGGACAAATCCACAGGCGGGCTTTCACTTCCCCTGCACCTTCCAACACCTTCGCAGTGGCGCGGTAGTGACCGATATTTGTCATGCAGGAACCGACAAATACTTCGTCAACCCGATCGCCTGCAACCTCACTCAACAACTTAACATTATCCGGGTCATTCGGTGCAGCCACGATCGGCTCTTTAATCTCATTCAAATCAATCTCAAGGATTTCGACATACTCCGCATCAGCATCAGCCTCCAGCAACACCGGATTAGCCAGCCATTCCTCCATCTTCGCCACCCGGCGCATCATTGTCCGCGCATCTGCATAGCCCCGCGCCATCATATTTTTCAGCAGCGCGACATTAGAGCGAATGTACTCAGAAACAGTTTCGACACTGAGTTTAATTGTACAACCAGCACAAGAACGCTCGGCCGTCGCGTCAGTCAATTCAAAAGCTTGCTCAACCTTTAAATCTGGCAAACCTTCAATCTCCATAATCCGCCCAGAAAAGACATTTTTCTTGTTCTGTTTTTCGACAGTTAACAAACCTTTTTGAATTGCCACATAGGGAATTGCATTTACAATATCCCGCAGGGTTACTCCCGGCTGCAATTCACCTTTGAACCGCACTAAAATTGATTCCGGCATATCCAAAGGCATGACACCCAAAGCAGCAGCAAATGCTACTAATCCCGAACCCGCCGGAAAGGAAATTCCCAAGGGAAAACGAGTGTGAGAATCGCCACCAGTTCCTACTGTATCTGGCAATAACATCCGGTTTAGCCAGGAGTGAATAATGCCGTCTCCCGGACGCAAAGCTACTCCGCCCCGTTGAGCCATGAAATCTGGCAATTCATGGTGAGTTTTGACATCAACTGGTTTGGGATAGGCGGCGGTATGACAAAAACTTTGGATTACCAAATCGGCGCTAAATCCTAAACAAGCTAGTTCTTTTAATTCGTCGCGCGTCATGGGGCCGGTAGTATCTTGGGAACCGACTGTAGTCATGACTGGTTCGCAGGATGTACCGGGACGAGCCCCAACTAAACCGCAAGCTTTGCCGACCATTTTCTGGGCTAATGTAAAGCCTTTGTGGGTATCAACTGGGATTGTAGGACGGGTAAAAATAGTGCTGATTTCTAGTCCTAAAGCTTTGCGGGTTTTGTCAGTTAAAGTGCGTCCAATTAATAGGGGAATTCGACCGCCGGCACGAACTTCGTCTAGTATTGTGTCTGGTTTAAGGGTAAATGTGGAGATGATTTCTCCGGCTTCGTTGGTGATTTCGCCTTTGTAGGGATGGATGGTGATTACCATGCCGGTTTCCATTTTGGCGACATCGCATTCGATCGGCAATGCACCCGAATCCTCAGCCGTATTGAAGAAAATTGGGGCGATCGCACTTCCTAGAATATAACCGCCGTTGCGCTTGTTCGGCACAAACGGAATATCATTGCCAATGTGCCACAGCACGGAATTAATCGCCGATTTCCGCGACGAACCGGTGCCGACAACATCGCCGACATAGGCTACGGGATGACCTTTTTGTTTCAATTCGGCAATGGTTTGCAGAGCATCGGGCATTTTGCTTTCCAGCATCGCCAAAGCGTGCAGGGGAATGTCCGGGCGCGTGGTAGCCTGGGGGGCCGGCGACAAATCGTCGGTATTCGTCTCTCCCGGCACTTTAAACACCGTTACAGTGATGGCATCAGCTAGTTGCGGGCGACTCGTAAACCACTCGGCATTCACCCAAGAGTCGATGACTTGTTTGGCGTAGGGATTGACATCGGACAATTCCAGAACATCGTGGAATGCGTCGAATACTAACAGGGTTTTGCTGAGGGCGCGGGCGGCGGTGGCGGGAATTGCAATTTCGGCTGTGGGATTGAGCAAATCGATTAGGGAGTGGACGTTGTAGCCGCCCATCATTGTCCCTAGCAGGTAGACTGCCCATTTGGGAGTGATTAGGGGACTGTGGATTTCTCCTTTGGCGATGCTGGTCAAAAATCCTGCTTTGACGTAGGCTGCTTGGTCTACTCCTGGTGGTACGCGATCGCGCAATAATTCAACTAAGGTTTCTTCTTCGCCGGCTGGGGGATTTTTGAGCAGTTCGCAAAGTTCGGAGGTTTGCTGAGCATCTAGGGGCAGTGGGGGAATTCCCAAGGCTGCCCGTGAGGCTGCGTGTTGGCGGTAAGATTCAAGCATTTCTGGTGTCTCCTCGGATAGTGTTCGATCGTTGTTTGCTGATCAGTGTACCTTTCAGATTAGGGGCTTGCACCGACATCCGACAAAGTTACTGCTCCGATCAGAACTTAACGCAACTTCAGAAACAGTAGATTGGTATACCAAAGACGGATATGCTTTGAGCAACAAACGCTCCAACCTGTCAGTTTTGCGGCGTTGTGTTGCATTGTTTTGGTTAAAATTAGTCTGATACGAAGATAATATCGATCGTCCTCTGCATCTGAAATCGTTAGTCATACCAGAAGGAAGACCTCTGTTGCAACAGATATCTGGCATCATTCTCAATCAGCATGGGATCGGCAGGTTCTCCTGCGCACTTCAAAAGAAAACTCAGTCTTTTCTGGCGATCGCGATCACAAGATCGCCTCGCAAGCTACGATTATTTTGGGGTAGGGAAACGGCATTGCCGCGTCCTCAATTTAAATGCGCAACAGCTTAGGATCGCAAATTAAATAATTTACACAAGTTTGTGGGATGGGCGGGAGAGCCTGTCCATAAAGAACGGGCTCTCCCGCCCATCCCACAAGAATCATCAAATTGTAAGTTATTTAATTCTCATTCCTTACAACCGGAAACGATATCATTGAGGTCGCTTTCTTCAATTCTCAAATCTAAAATTTAAAATTTAAAATCGATTTACTCAAGCCCATAGCTTATGTCTAAATACAAAAACTAAATACAAAAAACACCGCTCCTCAAAACAGGAGAACGGTGCATAGGGGGTGTTATGGGTTGTTGTCTGGAATTAACCCTAACAAATCATCAGATGTGCAGGTTAGGCCTTGTGATGGTTCAAAAATTGGCACAAACCCCGGGGATCGCACCCGGTTCGATCGACCATTCTTACTAACCTAACCATTCAACAACAGCATCTTCCTTACTATTGGTGCGACGTTCAGGGGTTTCGCGCTCGAATTTCATGTGGACGGCGCGGTTTTGTTCGCCATCTGCGGCTACTGCAAAAATCGGATAGTCAATCAAGCCATCTTGGAAAGACATCTGGAAGCGGAAAGTGCCATCAGCATTGAGTTTTATTGGCTGTCCACCAATGTAAACGGTAGCGTCTGGTTCGGTAGCACCGTAGACGATCAATTCGGCATCAGCAACCAACCAGAACTGACGAGGGCGCATCGGGGTGGCGAAGCCAACTCCCGACATACCAACACCAGACATACCGGCACCGGACATTGTGAGGCCGGACATACCAACACCAGACATCGTAAGGCCGGACATACCGACACCAGACATCGTAAGGCCGGACATACCGACACCAGACATCGTGAGGCCGGACATGGTGGGAGCAGCCCACATTCCGACGCCGGAGGGGAAGACGTAGGAACTGACAGCTTGTTCGTGGATGCCGACTTGCTGCATGGAACCTGCGACGTGCTGCATAGAACCGAAGACAGAACCAGCTACGCGCAAGGATTCTGCCGATTCTGCCATACCGAAGATTTGTTCGTAAATGGCGTTACCGTTGCTGTAAGTGGCGGCGGCGGTTGTTGCTGCTGCAATTTTCTTGGCTGGAGGAACCAGTTCGGCGAAGGTTTGGCCGCGCAAGTCTTCTTCCCAGTCGAGGGTGATGAATTGGTCTTCGATCCAGTCGCTGGGGTAGACGGGGGGAACGCGAACTTGGGCCGATCGCGCTAATACCAACCAACGGCCATCTGCACAACGGTAGCCGATGTCGATCGCATAATCTCGATCGCTCACGGGGATTGGTACATACCATTCCCGCGCCAGTTCGTCGCAGGGATATTCTTGAATGCTGTGGGGACTTTGAATTTCGAGATTAACATCTGTAACGTCGTAAATTCGCAGGGCGAGTTGCTGTCCACCTTGGCGGCGCATTTCTTGTTTGCGATCGTTAGAAATATCCCAGTAGGTGTAAGCCCATTCTGGATCGCGCGGCATTAAAACCACGCGACTTTCGCCATAACCATTGGGCAAATCTGCTAAACCTTCATCGACAGAAGATAGAGAACCACCTGTTTGATCTTCTTGACCTAGTTCAAATTTTGCTGCTTCCACTGCTTCTTGCGCCTCTAGTGTACGAGATGGGGTGTATGAAAATTTGGTACGCTGAATTTCTTGAATTGATGCCAGAAGTTGCGATTTCCGCATCCGGCTATAGCGAGAGACTCCACATTCGCTAGCAACTCTGCGTAGTTGTCGCAAAGTCATCTCTTCTAATGGTGGGCGTTCTTTTGCCATGAGTTTGTTCTCCACTTATTTGGGATGGCGGGTTAGATTTTTTTCAACACATTTGTATGTTGACTTTTTGAGTTAGAAACTCTTTTAAATGCAAATATTATCGAGCTTCCGAATCTCTCCAACCTTTGAAGCCTTGCTGGTTTTTAGCTTGTCTTGTCCCCAATTGCGATCGGGGCTTGTGACTTTTTGGCTTCTGCGCGCACCGTTCGATCTAAATAAAACTTCATTTCTCGATTCTTGATTGACAAGATCGATTTTGTTAGTGCGATCGGTGCTGCTAGCAACGCTGTGCCCGCAGCACACGCGTTGTGCGATTCCCAGAGCTGCTTAATCGAAGCATTTCTTTGGGATCGCTTTGTCATGACTTAATGTTGCAGACAACTTGCGATCGGGTCAAGGGGCCTTTTGCCTCAATCATGGGTACTTATACGCATTTTAGGGCATCTGGGGATCAATATGTCAGGGAATCTTGACATTTGGGGGATTTGGGGGCTCGGTGTTGAAGCGAATGTCATAATTTGATGACAATTTGCGAGAGGGGGCTTTTAATGGGTTTGGAGGGTGAGGGCGATCGGGTTTTGTTCCAGAACATTTCGTCACAGCGCACAAAAACGGGGAAAACCCGGTTTTTTTTAGTACCGATTATTGAGTTTTGTCAGCTTTGGCAGATTCTTGAATTGTTCGTTGGCTTGCTCATACTATATGCTACTATAGTATATAGTAGCATGATTAAATCAAAGGTAAAAGATACAATGTCTATAGAACTAAAAGAAAAAGACATCGTGGGTGGAAAACGCAAGCGGGAGTTGATAGCGGTATACATCCCCAAAGAAAAGAAAGTCGCTTTAGAGGCGTGGGCTACCTCAGAAGAGCGATCGGTTTCTTGGATAGTCGCCAAGCTGATTGATCAAGCACTTTGCTCCCGTCAACAGCAGGAGGAAGGTTCGGACAATGACAAATAACCCACTTAACTATCTCGAAGATCCTGAAGATGAAATCCAGCGTATGGGGAATCCTCAAACCGAATCAGTTGTAGCAGGAACCAGAAAAAAAGCAGTTGAACGTTGCTTAGAAGAAGCAAAAGGACGGAAGTTACTCGCTGTTCAACACTTTCAGAAAAACATTTGGCAGTGTATTTTCCCAGGAGGCGAAGATGAAGACTAAAGGTACAATTGTTTGGGACTATAAACAAGGTTGGAATTCTCCAGAATTAGAAGTTCCAGCAACAGGTAAAATTGCTATTTTTGTCGATTACCCAGATGACGACTTAAGTATGCCCATCATCGAACTCGAAGTAGAAGAACTTTTGTCAAGTTTAGGCTATGTTGGTGAGGGTCGCTACATTGGAGAAAACGATCGCCTCAAACCCTGCGATACAAAAACTGTCACTTATGTAGAAACCTTCTCCATTGAAGAGTTGAGCCATCATCTCAGAATACTGAATCAAACCATCATTCCGAGGGAATGGTTTTATATTTTAAATTCCGAGGGAAATATGATCAATCTTCAAGAGGCGATCGTTCCAGCATAACCGCTCCACTTGGGAATTACCCACGGGTAGTCAGAAACCGGTTTTTTTTTCCAGAACATTTCATCAAGTGGGATTTAATCCTGATAAACTCTTGGAACACCAGGATATAGTGGTTACCAAATTGATTTGACGTTTTTTCAGAAAACTGCAATGGCATCAAAAACACGCATGAAAGATGTTGTAGTAATTCTCCCAGGCATCACTGGCAGTGTACTGCAAAAAGATGGTAAAGATCTATGGGCAGTCTCTGAACAGGCACTATGGCAAGCACTCAGGAGTATGGGAAATTCTCTTGAACTACTTAGGCTAGAGGAAGATGATGCAGACGCGGAGAGTTTAGAAGATGGCATTAAAGCTACACGTTTAATAGCAGACACTTACCAAATTCCTGGTTTGGATAAGTTTGATGGTTACTCAGCAATTTCCAGGTTGATCACCGATAACTTTCAGGTGATACTAGGCAATATCTACTCAGATCCAGAAGATAAACCAGCGAACTTTTATCATTTTCCCTATGACTGGCGTCGGGATAATCGGGCAACTGCTAAATTACTACAAAGGCTGTTAGAAAAACGCTTAAATCAGTGGCGAACCTATAATGATAACCCAGATGCCAAAGTAATATTTTTAGCTCACAGTATGGGAGGGCTAGTTTCCCGTTATTACTTAGAAGTATTAGAAGGGTGGCGAGACTGTAAAGCCCTGTTTACTTTTGGTACGCCTTACCGTGGCTCAGTAAATTCACTTTCGTATCTAGCGAACGGATACAAAGAATACTGTTTAGACTTAACGGAAGTCATGCGTTCCTTTACCTCCGTCTACCAGTTGATGGCAATCTACAAAATGTTGAAAGTTGGTGAACAATACCAACGCATCGCAGAAACCGATAATATCCCCTAATATTGACTCTGAAAAAGCTAGGGATGCCTTGGCATTTCATCGAGAAATTGAAGATGCTGTAAAAAAGCATAGAGAAATTGAAGAATATAAGAATAATTCCTACAAAATAATCCCGATAGTTGGTATCCAACAACCTACCCTCCAATCACAGGGCGAACGCATCTAAATCTTATGTTAGCATAATCTGGTATATTGGAGAATAATTCTTGATTACCGACGGCTCTCCTGAACTTATGGTTATAATTTTATCTAATGAGAGAAGCAAGCTAACACGCGATTTCTCAAGTTATTAAAATTAGAAAAGCCATATCCTTGCCTCATTATCAACTTGATTCG
>JAJAYT010000543.1 GCA_026786085.1 Microcoleus sp. CAN_BIN18
CACCGCATATATTTACAAAAATCTGGCTTTTGTGTAGCGCTTCCGCCCGGTCTTGCATTTCCCCATTCATTATTTTTTTTCCAACGCCCCACTGCCTTGTCTTGACCGTGGGTAATTTATCATTATTTCAACTATAAAGATTGTGGTCTGGATCTAGCCAGACAATATAAAAAACATTTTCACTAAAAAATCCATGCACCCTGCCGTATTCATTAGCAGAGATTTGAAACTGATAGGGAACATTTATTAGAATATCTTCATTAGGAATGCCAAAACCACTAGCTTCAGTAGTATTTTTCCAAACTATGCCATGACAGCGCAGACTTTTACTCTGATTATTGATAACCTCTTGAGCATTCAATTGTGACAAATCGCGCAGCCGTCTCAATAGAGATGCTAGATACTTACCATCTCTACCACCAATGGAGAACTTATCTTTATCATCCTGATAATACCTGAAAGAAAAACTAATTCCTTCCGGTATTTTAACATCTAGACGATTGATACCAGATAAAGATGGCTGGCGGCGTATATCTGCTTTTTTAATTTTCTTCGATGACACGGGTTTTGTAAAATTCTCTCATTAATTCCTTGGTAATAATAGCATGAGAAGGTTCATCTTTTGGCAAATTACCTCTAGCCTTAATCCAAGGGTCTTCACGGCGCACCATCAATTCTAACTCATAAGCGTCCAAGAAGAAATACTCATCGGATAACTCGTCTAAAAACTCTTGTACTTCTTCTGAAAACTCTGGTTTTTCGACTTCTTTGAGAATTGGCTTCCAGTCAAATTGTTCTTTGTATTCGTAAAATAAAGCCGGGATAGTCGGCCCGTGAACCCAAGCTTCAAAATCTTCATCAAACAGCGGTGTATCCTCAAAGGCTAGATACCATGCTTGGGCGTAGTACAAGAGTTTTTGTAGCTTGTGGTTGCTGAGATAGGAGCCTACGTCATTCGCGAACCAGATGTAGTAATCAGCGAGTTTGGAGGCTGTTGTGACTGTAGTTATTGTGGTCATATCATTCGACTAAATAAGTTTTGCATTCCATGATAGCACAGTCTTAGGTTTTATGATTTTTGGGGTAATGCTCAATAGGTTACGATATGTTTGTTTGCAGTTCAGTTTTTTTCAGGTAAGGTTAAAGTTGATTTTTGATGAATGTAGGCAATTAGAGATTGTGCAGGCAATTGAGCGGGTGAGAGACGGAATTCTCTGGAAACCTGGAAAAGCAATATCTCATTTACTCAAAAGGATTAATTTAGGCCATTTAGGGCCGGATGCGACCCTTGAAGAATATAATGGAGTTATCAGTTTCATTGTTAGGGATGCTGATGCTAAAGTTTATCTGTATGTTTACGGAAAAACGTTTTATCCGACAGTTACTAGCAGTGTAAACAACACAATATGGCTGGTAATGATGGGCTTGGATGGAGTTTTAGAAACGGCTTTTCCTCCAAAGGAACCGGAAAGCTACCTGGCTAATTCAATGTTTATTTATGTAGGTTTAGTTAAGGATTTGTTATGAATATTTTAGTAAAAAACTATTGTGTGATGGTTGAATTTCCTGATGTGAGTGGGGCTGAACATTTAGAAATGTTGCAACTTAGAGATGAGTTGGCAAAAGTTGAATCTCAACTGAGTGAGGAAGAGAAAGGTTTATTGGCAAATGCAGACCGACGGTTAGTTGAACAAGCAAGGGAGTTTTATGAGGAGTTGTCGAGATTTGTGGATTTAACCCAGAAGCGCAAATTTGAGGAGATTACACCTCAGCGTTGGTGGTGGTATTTGGATGTTTTGGCATTGTTGCCGAATTTGAGGAAACAAGAGTTGACAAGCGGTGTTGTTTGAAATGTTTATTCATTGTCGATGTTTGTTAAGTGCGATCGTCGAGTTTTGATATACTGCTTCAGTACAGGTGACAGAGTGTAAAGACTTTCCTGTTTTTCGATCAAGCAGCGCCGCGATAAAGATTGCAAGGCGTTGAGCAAATCGGATGATGATATTTGTCCATGTTGTAGCAATTTGGCGAAGTTGACTGGCTGGTTTTCAGTCGCCAACAATGACAGGACTTGTTTTTCGAGTTCGGAAGTGCGATCGAACTGCTCATCTAAAACATCTTTCAAATCTTCCGGCAACAATATGGTATCATCTATTAATAACTCTGCCGCGCCTATTCCCAACTCTTGAATCAAAGTCGCCACGCTTTTCAACCATAAGGGATTGCCTTGATAGCGGTGAATGAGTGCTTCGCAGTTGTCGGTGTCTGCTAATCCTTTATCTCTGAGAATTTCCCGTGCGGCTGCGGTGTCTAAGCCAGTCAGTTGTAAGGTACGAATGGGAGTATTTTGGCTGGTGAGTTGAGGAACTTCTTTGGGCGGTTCCCAACCGATTAGCAGAAAGCAACTTTGATGGGATAATTTTTCTATCTGTTTGAATAAAGAGTGATATTCTTCGTATTTTGGTTTATACTTTCCTGCTAATTCGCCGCTACAAAAAAGGTTGTGAACGTCATCCAAGACTACTAAACATCAATGGTTTTGTAAATATTTAATTAGTGGTAAGCGTTTCTGGTTTGTTGGGGATGAATCTAGGTTTTCGGAATTGGAAAAAAGCTGTATTAGGTTTGATTGAAATTTATCGATGGTGGGGAATTCGTCTAGGGTGCACCAAACTGCGTATTCAAACTCGTTTTTGATTTGTTGTACGAGTTGGACTGCTAGGGATGTTTTGCCGATGCCGCTGATGCCGGTGAGGGTGATGAGGCGGCAGTTTTGTTGTAGAATCCAGGTTGTGAGGGTTTTGAGTTCGTGGGTGCGATCGTAGAAAGCACCTAATTCTGGCATTTCGCTTAAGTCTTGATGCGATGTTTCTTGATTTGGTGGGTGTGGATTTGGTATGTTTGGCGGGTGTCTAGCTTCTCCACAGATGTTAATGCTACCAGATCCGACATAATCTTGTACAACATTTGAAAATAGGGAGACTTGAAACCTCTCCATTGCCGATCTAAAATTCGTTTTACTGACATCTTCTCCCAACTCTTCTGAAAGTATTTGCCATAATTGCGAAGCGGCATTCCTAACACGACTTTCAGAACAGTCAAAGTCTTTGGCTACGTGCTTGTATGTCTCGTGTTGTAGAGTTCCTTTCAGTACCGCCTCTTGTAAATCGTCAAGGTGTTGACCCGTTTTCTCGAAGATTATGCGATCGGCGAAGTTTAACATTTCTTTGAGATTCATCGGCTCAAGAGGATGGGAAAGTTTTGTGTACTGTAGCACAGTTTTAGACATTTTAGTATATTTTTAGATATTTTAGTACATAACTGGATGTAAAGAGAGTGAAAGCAGGAGAAAGTCGTCGGCAAAATAGGACATTTTTTGACTAGACAAAGCTGTGATTTATAAGGAATGATGAGATAAGTAGCGACTGGTTTGTTGTCATTGCCTCAGTAAAATAGGCATTGAAAACTTAGTCATCATCAAAAATTTCTGAGGACAGACGGATGACGTATTGGCTGTTTGAAATCCCATCTGAAAGCGGTCATCATGCAGATGTAGTCTGGGCTGATCCTAGTAGTTTCGATCGCAATGCCTATACCCATTTAGCCTATACAATCGAAACAACTGACAGCGAAAACAGCGTACTAGATCGACGAGGTATCCGCTTCAAAAACTTACGCCACTGGAAAAAAATTAAGGAAGAATTCCCTGGTTTATGGTTACGTTTCAAGTAAAACCATACATACTATGCAGGTGAAAGTGTCCTTGAAAAAAATGAGCTAAAGCATCAGCATCATATTAAAAATGTTCTCAGGTTGTGTGCATTATAGCTACTTGCAAATATTTATTCTGGGCGGATTACCGCTAGTGACAAAGATCCTTTTCCTCATCAACTAGCATTACAACACTATGTTAAGAATCATGAGTCTCGCATTAAGCGAATTCTGATAGCCGACGAAGTAGGTTTAGGTAAAACAATTGAAG
>JAJAYT010000544.1 GCA_026786085.1 Microcoleus sp. CAN_BIN18
AACTCGGCACTAACAGCGCTTCGGCTGTAGTTGGGCCTTCTGGTGGCAACGAAGGTTGGGCATATCGATCTTCGACACAAAACGTAACTCCCAGCAGCGGTTTCGGTGGCGCGGCAGCTTACTGTAAAGAAGGGCGGCTTTTCCGCGTTGAAGTGTCGGGCATTCGCACGGGTGGCTATCCCAGGGTGCGCCACAGCAGCAAGGCGTTTATCGTACCTGTTGATGATTTGTCCTCGCAAATGCAGAAATTTCAACGCATGGGCGGAAAAATCGCTAGCATTACTCCAATTTAGTTATTGGTTATTAGTTAGTTGTTATTAGTTATTGGTTATTAGAACCAACAAGTAACAAATAACAACTAACAACTAACAAGTAACAAATAACAAGTAACAAATAACAAATTACCAAGAAGCTTATGTTAGGTCAAATTGTAGCTGGAAAAAGTGGCAATACAGCTTCCGCAGGTCGCTGTTTTCGGTACGAAGTTGTTGGCTTGCGCCAAAGCGATGATACAGAAAATATTGATTATTCGATTCGATCGAGCGCGAGTACATTTGTCACCGTGCCGTACAATCGGATGAATCAAGAAATGCAGCGGATTACTCGCATGGGCGGGAAAATTGTAGGCATTCAGGCTTTAAGTGCGATCGCCGAATCATCACCTGAATCATCGTCGGAAGATAATTAATAGATTGAAAAGGGCGATTGAAAAGAAAAGGGCGATTGAAATCGCTTCTACACAAACAATGTCCGCCTCCGCGGACGAAGAGTAAGAGTGAATTTAACCCGCGCAGGCGGGTTTTGTCTGTGTAGTCGCGATTTCAATCGCCGAGTTTCCCCAACCCTTGGCAATGCGGGTTTTGTCTGTGTAGACGCGATTTCAATCGCCCGGTTTCCCCAACCCTTGGCAATGCGGGTTTCGTATGTGTAGACGCGATTTCAATCGCCGAGTTTTCCTAATAACTAATAACTAATAACTAACGACTATGAATTATGACGAATCCGACTCACCGCCGGCGGGTGTAGCTAGCGGCGAATCTTTAACAATAGAACAGGCGATCGCAAATTTGCACTCCCAAGACTACAGTCTGCGGTATTATGCTGCTTGGTGGGTGGGCAGATTTAGAGTCAAGGAACCGGCAGTTATTGAAGCTTTGATTGCAGCCTTGCAAGAAGAATCAGAACAAACAAAAATCGGCGATTATTCCCTACTACGAAATGCGGCGCGGGCGCTGGGTAAATTGGGCGACAAACAAGCCTTGCCGGCGCTGATTCACTGTTTGGAATGCGCGGATTATTACGTGCGGGAAGCGGCGGCTCAAGCTCTAGAAATGCTGGGCGATCGCGATTCCATTCCACCACTCATGAAACTCTTAGATGGGGGCGTAGCTGTGGCGCTACGAGTGGCTGGCAAATCGCACCTTGTGCAGCCTTACGACTCGGTAATTGAAGCTTTGGGTACGCTGCAAGCGACAGAATCGATACCGCTAATTGCACCTTTTTTGGAGCATTCTGTGGAGCGGGTGCAGTATGCTGCGGCGCGGGCGATGTATCAGTTGACTGGCGATCGCATTTACGGAGATCGGTTGGTGACAGCTTTGAATGGGGATAATTTGCAGTTGCGGCGATCGGCTTTGATGGACTTGGGGGCGATCGGCTATTTGCCGTCAGCGCCAGCTATTGCTGAAACTTTAGCTGAAAATAGCATGAAATTGATTGCTCTGAAAGGAGTTTTGGAGCATCATCTCGCACAACAAGCATCTCTATCTTTGTCAGATGAAGCTATCCAAGTTATGAATTTAATGGATAGTTTACTTTAGAAAAATTAGTTCATAACTGATTTCATTTCCTGTTAATTACCAGTCATGGCGTTTGTAGTGAGGACTTTAGTCCTCTGATTTCATGAGGACTGAAGTCCTCACTACGAACTAATTTAATTCTGGTTGTTCTCTTCGGAAATAAGATTAAATAGGATGGCTGTAGCGATTCTCAATAGTCTAGTATAAATTCAGGACAAAGCAGTGCTGTTTCCCTACCTGTTGTGTTGAGCAAGAATATTAGTGGGTGAGCGTGCAAAAAGTTCGATCGCGCGATCGACCCAACCTACAATTACAATGATCACGGTAGAGTTTATAAATAAATGGCATTAGAACTAATTCGCGCCGTCGAACAAGCAGATTCTTCCGAAGGCTTGTTAAACGCAGTCAAAGCACTGGCGGCGGCTGACTCAAAAGAAGCAATTCCTACCTTAATTACAGTGCTCGGCTACAACAACCCAGGCGCTGCTGTTTCCGCCGTTGATGGGCTGATTCAACTCGGAGAATCCGCCGTGCTGCCACTGCTAGAACAGCTTGACGGCTACAATTACGGAGCGAGAGCTTGGGCTGTTCGGGCTTTGGCGGGAATTGGCGATCCCAGGGGTTTAGAGATTTTGCTCGATGCTGCGGCGAATGACTTTGCTTTGAGCGTGCGGCGGGCGGCGGCTAGGGGTTTGGGGACGATTTGCTGGGAACTTATGCCGGCAGAACAAATTGCAGATGCTCAAAGAAGCGCAGTAAAAACGCTGCTGCAAGCGTCCCAAGACCCGGAATGGGTGGTTCGCTACGCAGCAGCGGGGGCTTTGCAAGCTTTGGCGGTTGCTGCGACTGTTCAACCGGATTGGTTAACGGAAGTTTTGATCCAACTTGAGGAAATTGCCCAAAGCGATGAAACTGTTTCAGTTAGAGCACGCGCCATGCTTGCCAAACAAAAATTATCACTTGGCTAGGGTTTGGGCGATCATCTCTTCCAAGTCCCCTTGACTGAGAGTGGTTAATATAAAGACTTCTTGTACGGTTGTGCCCTGTCTGGCAATGATTTTAAATCCCCCGCGAATGGGTACTGACACTCTTAATGTCATGCGGGGGATGCGTCCTTTAACTTTGTTGATGACTCCGGGCGTAACGGTTTGAATGCCCATTTTTAGGGTGATGCGCTGTAAAATTGGGATCAAGCCGGGAAGGTGGGTAGAGTGATTCCAGACTAGGCGGCCTTTGGGTTGTGCGTTCATAATTTTTTAACCAAATTCAACATACCTAGTCTAAGTCACCCCTGGCTGGAACCAATTTGAAATTCCTTCAAGTTATGTATGAATAACGTTACTGTGCGCGTCATTGCGAGCAAACCGACGCAATCTCCAACCGAGATTTTTGATTCCGGGCGCGCTTGCTGGGATTTTGTGACGCAGAATTGTCCTGTAGTTTTTGATGTTTTGGGTTGCTAATTTTCGGTTTTCTAGTTGAGTTGCGATCGCCCGGAACATTTCTGTGGCGCTGCAAGGTTTCTTGAGATAGCCGTCAGCTTTGAGTTCGATCGCTTTTTCCATTTCCGAGGCTGTCATAAAAATAAATGGAATGCTGGCGGTTGCAGGGTACGATCGCAAAATCGCGAAAACTTCAAAACCGTTGAGTTCCGGCATCATCACATCAGACAAAATTAAATCGGGAATTTGGGCGATCGCTAATTCGATACCGACTTGTCCGTTTTCCGCGCCTACAGCTTCAAAACCTCGCGATTCTAGAAGTTCTAATACAGTTTCTCGGATTAAGTTATTGTCTTCAATTACTAATATTTTGGGCATTTGTTTTAGTTGACTCTTGACTGTGTTTATATTTCCATGTGATAATTTTGGCAGGTAACTTTTAATAAATTCAATAGGGTTATTGCAAAAAACCGCTTTTTCCGCGTCAGCGTGCGATCGCCACTACGTGCAATATCTCATAAATCCGCCGCAAAGCTTGAGCGCGCAACTCCAAAAGTTACTATTCACAAATTTCGGGCGATCGGGTAAAATACAATTCAGTGTATCGCTATTAAGTCAGGAGAGACCTATGTCAGAATTTCTAGACTTTCTCAGACATCAGTTTGCTTACATTGCCATTGGCGAATTTAAACCAGGAAAATTCAAAGAAGCAGAAGAACTTTTTGCCAAAGCCGTGGCAACTTATGCTACAGGTTTTAAGGGAGCATACCTGCTGCAATTGCCCAATACAGACAAAGGTATTGCGATCATTTTTTGGGAAAGCGTGGAAGAGATGGCTGCCAATCAAAGCGAAGCTTATCAGGAAATATTGAAGCAGATGACGCCTTTGTTTGCGAAAATTCCTGACACTGATGTTTATGAAATCGTCAGTGAAATTAAGCCCAAAAGTGAATGATTAAAAATTTTGCAATCGGCGCGTCATTCCCATTCCCATCGGCGTTTTGCGCCCGACTCCGCTGTAAAGCGCAAAATCTGCTAAAGCATTAATTTGCTTGATAGCAACCGGATTAACATCTCCCATAATTCGGTAACTAACCTCGCCGACGCAGCCAATAAATTTACTGCGAGAATCGGTACAAACTTCGGTGCGGATATCGAAGAAACTGGGAAAAATAGATTCTGTGAAATTAGGTTCGATCGCAATTTCGCTATACTTGTTCCAACGATTCGCCAAACTGCCAAAAATACTCTCTCTAGTTGGCATTGCACTATCGTAAACGCCTTGCCGAAAATTAGTAGGAGTGCAAAATGTAAAAGTAATGACGCGCTCAGTTTCCGAAGCACGATCGAACAATTCGGCGTAACTGCAAAAGTTTACCCACGGCTGGTTTAGTTGCGGTTGGCTCTGAATATTAGTAATGTATATATTTGTCGGGCCCAGATGCCACGGAATCTCGAAGTTGAGTTGCTGCCAAAGTTGAGTTAGCCGATCGAACAAACTGTCATCCAGCAGAGAAATTCGCCACCAAATCGCTGTATTTTCGCGAATTGCCTGCTTGTGTTCCCACTGCACAGCCTGCGAAATAGTGCGCCCCGCGGTCGGCAAAACTCTCTTTTGTGTCTGTGGTATGCTGCTTTTATTAGCCTCTTTTCTGCTTACTTGGAAAGGGCTTAATGTGAAAGCTTTTTCATTCGATTGGTCGTGCAGGTACGCGCTCAAATCGCTATCCACAGCACTCACAAGGTTGAGAAATAAGGCGTGAAGGTGCCGTCCCGTTAAAAATTGGGATGGAATCGGTGCAACGGGTAGCAGGTTTAAAACGAGGCTGTGGGGCATTTTAAAATTATATATTTTGTCTGTATATCTGTTCGGTTACTATTAATATTACTGTTAATTTGCAGTCAGGTAAGGTGCGCACTGCGCACCCTACGGATTTGTGCGCAGTGCGCACCCTACGTTTGGGTTGTGAATTTTTAGGCGATCGTAATTTCGGACGACAAATAAACGTCTTGAATGGCGTGGAACAATTTTACACCTTCTTCAAAGGGACGCTGGAAAGTTTTGCGGCCGGAAATTAAGCCGCAGCCGCCAGCACGTTTGTTGATTACTGCGGTGCGAATGGCTTCGGCAAAATCGTTTTTTCCCGAAGCACCGCCGGAGTTAATTAAACCCATTCTTCCCGCATAACAGTTTAGCACTTGATAGCGTGTTAGATCGATCGGGTGATCCGTTGTCAAATCGGAATAAACGCGCTTGTCGGTTTTGCCGTAACTATCGCCGGTGGCTTTAGCAACTGCTGCGTAGCCGTTGTTGCATTCGGGCAATTTCTGCTTGATGATGTCGGCTTGAATTGTCACTCCCAAGTGATTTGCTTGACCAGTTAAATCAGCGGCAGTGTGATAATCTTTGTCTTGTTTGAAGATATCGTTGCGGAGATAGCACCACAAAATTGTTGCCATTCCGTACTCGTGGGCGTGGGCAAAAGCTTGACTGACTTCTTGGATTTGTCGGGGTGCTTCCGGGGAACCAAAATAAATTGTTGCTCCGACTGCAACGGCTCCCAAATTCCAAGCTTGTTCGACTGAAGCAAACATTATTTGGTCGTATTGATTGGGATAAGTCAGCAGTTCGTTGTGATTTAGTTTGAGAATGAAAGGGATTTTGTGCGCGTATTTGCGAGATACGCTTCCCAAAACTCCCAGGGTTGTCGCGACAGCGTTGCAGCCCGCAGAAATTGCGAGTCTGATGATGTTTTCGCTGTCAAAATAGATGGGATTTGGTGCAAAAGAAGCGCCCGCCGAGTGTTCGATTCCTTGGTCTACTGGTAGGATGGATAAATAGCCGGTATTTGCCAAGCGTCCGCTAGAATAAAGTTGCTGGAGCGATCGCAAAACTTGAGGAGATCGATCGGTTTGAGCGAAAATGCGATCGATCCAATCCGGGCCAGGCAGGTGCAACAAATCTTTAGAAACTTTCGCTTGATGGGTGAGCAAGTCTTCGGCTTCGTCGCCAAGCCAAGATGCGATCGAACTGGGAACTGATAGTGTAGCTGTCATGCAGATTTCCCTCTCAATTTCAATTGTAGGCTGTTGATTGCAGATATTAGCCTTGCTGATATTGTAGCAAACAATTCATATTTTCGATCCAGGCAATTATCAGCCAACTTTTTAATAAGATTAGAGACAACAGCAGCGGGACGCGCTACTCTAGAATAAGCTGGCAGTTCCGCAGCAGCGAAAATACCAGCGATCGCCGATCGACTCACAACTCCGCCATCACAATGTCACACACTTACTTTGATTCTGAAAACGGTCACAAATCCTTCGAGATGCCCGGTGCCAGACCCCACTACAACCCCGATCGCCCCGGACAAGTAGAGCATATTTTCCTCGATTTAGTGCTGGATATTCCCAAACAAAGTTTTCGCGGCACTTGCAGCATCCGCATAAATCCAGTCCGCAGCGGTATTGACAAATTAACCTTAGATGCGGTAAATCTCAACATTAAATCGGTAAAAATTGGCGAAACTAAGCAAAATTTCGACAGCGACGGCGAAGTGCTGCAAATTCAACTGCACGAACCAACAGTATCTTACGAACCAATTACAATTGCGATCGCCTACTCGGTCGAAAAACCCCAGCGCGGTCTCTATTTTGTCGGCCCAGACAAACACTATCCCGACAAACCAACCCAAGTTTGGACTCAAGGCGAAGACGAAGATTCCCGCTTCTGGTTTCCCTGTTTCGACTATCCCGGACAACTCGCAACTTCTGAAATTCGAGTGCAAGTTCCCAAACAATTTTTTGCAATATCCAACGGCGAATTAATTAGCACAAAAAACGATGGCGACGACAAGATTTATCACTGGTCGCAAACGCAAGTTCACCCGACCTATTTAATGACCTTAGCAGTCGGAGATTTTGCCGAAATCAAGGACGAATGGAACGGCAAACCCGTTAATTATTACGTCGAAAAAGGCCGCGAAGCAGACGGCAAGCGTAGCATGGGCAAAACGCCCCAAATGATTGAGTTTTTCTCTAAAGCATTTGGCTATCCTTACCCTTTTCCTAAATACGCTCAAGTTTGCGTCGATGATTTCATCTTCGGCGGTATGGAAAATACTTCGACAACTTTGCTAACAGATAGGTGCTTGTTAGATGAACGCGCCAGCCTGGACAATCGCGGTACTGAAAGCTTAGTCGCCCACGAATTAGCCCACCAGTGGTTCGGTGATTTAGTAGTAATTAAACATTGGTCTCATGCTTGGATCAAGGAAGGCATGGCTTCCTATTGCGAGGTGCTATGGACTGACAAAGAATACGGCAAAGAAGACGCGGCTTATTATATGTTAGGTGAAGCCCGCAATTATTTAGCTGAAGACAGTTCTCGCTACCGCCGCCCGATTGTCACTCACGTTTACCGCGAAGCCATTGAATTGTACGATCGCCATTTGTACGAAAAAGGCGCTTGCGTCTATCACATGATTCACGCCGAGTTAGGCGACGAACTATTTTACAAGGCAATTCACACTTTTGTGCGGGATAACGCTCACCAAACCGTAGAAACGATCGATTTGCTCAGGGCGATCGAAAAGGCGACCGGTCGCAATCTGATGTTCCTGTTTGACCAGTACGTTTATCGCGGCGGTCATCCAGATTACAAAGTTGCTTATTCCTGGGATGGCGACAACAAATTAGCCAAAGTAACTGTCACCCAAACTCAGATAAAAGATAGCAAAAAGGACAACGGTAATAGCAAAGATGTCTTTGACCTAAAAATTCCGATCGGCTTCGGTAACAAGCCGGAAGAAGATGCCGATGATCGAAGTTCTGTCAACCTAAAAACTTTCACAGTGCGAGTATACGAACGCGAGCAAAGCTTCTACTTTCCTCTCGATGAAAAGCCCGCATTTATCAGTTTTGATGTTGGCAATAAATACTTAAAAACTGTGGTTTTAGAGTATGGAGTTGCGGAACTAAAAGCTCAGTTGAAGTTCGATCCAGACCCGGTTTCCCGGATTTATGC